>NZ_CP012102.1 GCF_001182785.1 Bacillus thuringiensis
AGTTGCTTTATTTTTTATAAATTCCTTATCTTCTTTTGATAACGACAGTTTTAAATCTGTTTTAATTCTTGGCATATAAAAAATCCTTTCTTAAAAAAAATTCGAGCAAAGCGACAACAAATAAATAAGTAATTTTGTAAAATTTCTTATTTATATTTGTAATGGTCGTAGGAATCTCCTACCAAGTCAAAAACATCGTTTTTGGGGTGTGTGGTCACACACCCGTAGCTTGCCTTCTACTAAACTCTTAATATTTTCTTTCCAAAATCATATCATCATTTTCCATTATATGGTACAATGTTTTAAATAATTTGTTAGGGGGGAAATACTGTAATGGTTTCAGTAGATGAACATACACAGGTAGCAATGGAGATAGTGTCACAGGGTACAAAACTATCAGGAGAATTACTATTAAAAGTATTGAAGGCTTTAAATGATCTCTTATCTAGCGATGATAAGCAAAAAGATTTTATTATAAAAGATAATTCAAAAGAAGGTAAGCAAAAAATAAACGACTTGATAAATAAGCATAAAGATGGCGTTGTAGCTTTAGATGAAAATATTACTAAACAACAGTTAAAAGATTATCAAAAAGAGTTTAAAAAATTGGGTGTCGATTTTTCAGTAGTGAAAAATGGAAAAGATGATTATTCATTTTTCTTTGCTGGTCAACAAACAAATGTTATTGAAAAAGCATTAAAAAATGTTATTGAAAAAAAAGAGCGTGCCAAAGAAAATGAAAAAGAAAAGCCTAAACAAAAGAAAGTTGATTTTTCAATGAATGGCGTTGCAAAACTTGATAAAAAATCAAAGAAGAACAAAAAGAAGTATCAAAAGATAAACAAAAGACACAATCAATTAGTCGATAGTAATTTAAAACGATGGATAAAGAATATTCATCGTTTTTTTAAATCTCATAAAGAGAGGAATGGTCATTATGGATAAAGAGATAGATAAGCTTCATATAGAACATTATGTGAATTTGAAAAAAGTTTCCTTGAAAATTTCAAAGAAAAAGATAATGGAAATATAGAATTTACTTCATTTGATTTGGAAGATAAAGAAAGAAAGGTTCCTATTCAATCAATCACATATACTTCCTTTAAAGACTTATTTGAGGCACAATATAAAGATTCCTTTTTAACAAGTATTGAATCATTAGATTTGAAAGAACTAGATAATAAACTAGGAGCTGGTACATTAGAAACTATAATAGCCAGGGATCCAATTATTCGTATTCGATATGAAGAAATAACAAAAGAACGAGACTTAGATAATGATGGAACGCCTGATCGGATAGATATAGACGACACAAGAAATTCTGTTCAAACTGTTGGAGATTTAGATAAAGTAAAAAATTCAACCAATAAAGAAACAGAAGAGGATAATGAAGAGAAAAAAGAGAAGAAAGAGAAGAAAACAAAACGTAAAAGTCATGATATGGAACTATAAAGGAGCGAATATCTATGGGTATTCTAAAGTTTATTATTAGGACAATTATAAAGCTATTAATATTTACGATTACAATTTCGTTCGCAATTATCAAGTTTGTGATTTTTTTTACTCTAATATTTTTAACACTCGGAGCTTTTGCATCAAGAACTCAAAAATATTAATTATCAACTCCCTGTATTCATTCTAATAACAGCCTTCACATATAAAGCCAAAAAACAAACTACTACTACTTTAATCAATCTAAAAAAATTCACTTTGGTTTAAAGCAGCTTAAAACCGCCTATCGGTTTATTTGGTAGGCGATTTTTGTATTTTTATAACACTTATTAAATATATGCCTTCTTAAAGATCTCTTTTCCTTTCTTTTGGGATACTAGCAGTCTGTTTATATTTTTTATAATTATGTTTTATTTTTTTGGAAATTAAGGGAATTATCAACAGGGTGAAAATCAAAAACCATTATTCCGCTCTAATAATTCCGAAAAATCCAATTATTTTATCAATTTAATACAATAAGGGCATTATTCCTTTTGATTAAACCGTTTTAAAATTATACAATGTCAATATAATGAAAAAAATTCATTATATTGACACATTATAGAGAAAATAGAATTTTAGATTAGGTGAAGTGTCGTACTTCATAACAAACTGGAGGGTTACATTTTGTTTCTTTCAAAAGCAATAGACCTATGTGCTTTATATGATCTGCATAGGAAACGCAGTCAAAAATTCCAATATTCCTCTATTTCTAATAAATATATAGGAATAGATAACATCGAAGAGTTTTATAAAACTAGTCCAGTTGATATTCAATTTAATATGGGTGCATGGGATAACCCAAATTACAAAACGGGTAAATTTGAATACGAAAGTTCAATCAAATCCGGTATTCCATGTAATGATACAGTAACAGGTGAAGCCTTTATAAATAAGAATGAATATTCACCAAATGTGATACTTGTGCATGGTTGGAGAATGGATTCTACAAATAAACTTAAAAACATATTTCAACAGAAAATGGTGGATTTAGGCTGGAATATGTATTATTTTTCAATGCCTTATCATTTTGATAGAGAACCAGAGGCTTCTTTGTATAGTGGTGAATACATGATAAGTGCTAATGTGGAACGAACAGTTGAAGCATCTCAACAAGCGGTAGCTGACTTACGTGCGCTAATACATTGGATTAAAGAAAATAAAAAAGGTCCAGTCATACTGATTGGTATTAGTTTAGGTGGCTTTATTACAAATTTAACAACTTTAGTTGAACCACAAATAGATGTATTAGTTTCTATTTTCTACGCTAATCGCCTTTCTTACTCCATATGGAAAACCAATCCTGGAAAATATATAAAAAAAGACTTACAGGAGCATGGTGTTACATATGAAGATTTAATAAATCATTGGAAAATTACTGACCCGAGTCAATCTGTTCCAGTAATGAATAAAGATAACATTCTATTAATCTCTGCAAAAAACGACCAGTATGTTCATATTGAGGATACAGATTACTTATGGGAAGCGTGGAAGAAGCCAACAAGATATGTATACAACGGTGGCCACGCAGGAATTGTTTTAAATCGCAATAAAATTGCTACTGACACTATCCAGTTCATCCGAAAACGGATAGAAAGCTAATTTGTAATGATTGTCCTTGTATTTTTGTTGTGGATGATCGCCGCGATTTTGTTTTTTACGAATCCCAAAAATGAAACCACTAGATGGGGAAGCGCAATAGCTATCTTTGGAGGATTGGGTGGTTTAGGTGTAATGCTGGGTGATATTCCGAACCGCTCCGAATGGATTTTATGGGCGGATAGCATATCAACCTCATTAAGTCACTACATGACACCATATGCGATGTGGATTTTTGGTCTCTCTTTTGCAGAAGTTTTGAAAACAAAAAAACAAAAGATCTTCTGGAAAATTGTATTTCTAATACCGATTGTAATTATGTATCAATATGATACATTGTATCCAGTATTTAAAGCACATTATGTTGCACTTTGTCTTTGGGTAGTACCTTATGTAATTGGTATGGACATCCTCTTAATTTGGGCTACATGGCGTGAGAATAGACCAGCGATAAAGAAACACAAAATGTTTACTTGCCTGGTTATTGTACCAATGTCAACGTTTGCTTTATTCACAAATATAGTACTAGAAGCTATGGGAATAAAAGGTGTATGGCTGTATAATCCAATAGGAATAGCGCTTCAATTTGCTTTTTTTGCTTATTTCATAATTAAATATGGATTTTTAGATGTTCAAATTGTATTTGAACGACAGCAAAGGGATACTACTATGCAGGCTGTCAGAAGCGGTTCAGCGTTATTTAATCATACAATGAAGAACGAAGCTTCAAAGTTGGATATTTTAATTCATGAGCTTAAAGACTCTATAGGTGACGACCCTAATTCTTCAGAAAATATTGATATGGCTTTAGCATCTACTAAGCATTTGTTAGACGTATCGACACGGATACAAAGCAAATTAGATATTATGCAGTTAAAGGAAACGGATTTCTTACTAAGTGAATGTATGGAATCTGCGATTTCTTTAGCACAGCCGTATATTGGTAAAGAAGTGCATATAACCAAGCAGTATGAAGTGGATATGCTTATACACGGAGACTTTGTCCATCTACAAGAAACATTCTTAAATATTATAAAGAATGCAACTGAAGCTATGAACAAAAAAGGGCATATTTTAATAAAAATATATAAAACTAGAAGAAAAATTTATATAGATATAAAAGATGATGGAATGGGGATAAAGAAAAGAGATCAGTCTCTTGTATTAAATCCTTTCTATTCAACTAAAGGGCATAAAGGGAATTATGGATTAGGGCTAACATACTGTTATAATGTCGTTCAACAGCATAATGGCGATATTTCAATAAAAAGTAAAGAAAATCAGGGTACTACAATGACTATTTGGTTGCCAAGTAAACGAATTGTAGAAGCTGCTGATTAGTAATTTATTCTTATATTGATGGGAGATTAAGCGTTATGCAACAAATTAGGGTAATGTTGGTAGAAGATGATACAGTCTGGATGAAGTGTTTAAAAAATTATATAGAAAAAGAAGAAGATATATTGATTGTAAGGCAAGCTTACACGGAGGAAGAAGCTCTACAAGGAAATATAGAAGAAATTGATATAATTTTATTAGATATTACATTGTCACCAGAAGATAGTCATTTAAATGGGCTAGAGGTAGCAAAAAAGTTAACTGCAAAAGGTTTTAATAAGATAATTATGTCAACATCTTGGGATGAAAAAGAAATTATTTTAGAGGCTTTTGATAATGGAGCCATTAACTATGTAACCAAGCAGTCTTATAAAGATATTCCCAAAGTGATTAGAGAAGCATTTTATGATAAAAATTGCCTTCATTCAGATGTGTCGGCCGTACTAGTAGATGCATTGAAAATCGAAAGAAAAGCCAGAGTATTAACACCGTCAGAGCGTGAAGTCTTTTATTTGAAAGAAAGCGGACTTAGTAAAACTGAAATTGCAAAAAAATTGTTCAAATCCGCTGAAACGATCAAAAAGCAACTGCAAAAGATATATAGCAAAATAAAATAAAGGGCGCATTTCGTCCTTTATTTTATTTTGCTATTTTTTGTCATAAATAATAATTCTACCATGAAAATGGTCACGTGAGGAGGGGTATTTTTTTGCCCCTTCTCTAAATCAGGAAAGAATTGTAAGATAAGAAAGAATTTTTAAAACTATCTGTAAACAGATAAAGTAAATATATATAGCAAGAAATGATTCGAGGAGGTGGCCATTATTTATAAAATAAAGCTTTTCAGAGAAAGTAGAGGATGGAGTCAGTCAAAACTCTCAAGGAGATCAGGTGTCCCTCAATCTACAATTTCAGAAATAGAAAATGGCATCAGAAGAAATCCAACTTTTAAAACCTTAGAAAAATTAGCTAAAGCATTAGGGATTACTATCGAACATCTTGTTGTGACTAATGAAAATTCTTAAACAGTATGTTATAAGGGGCTGAAGAGTTATGTATCAATCGTTAGATCAAGCCGGGCTGAGGAATGCAGAAATAAAACTTTTAGAAAAAGTGTTAAGTAGCCAAGAAAATCCTGTGGAATTTTACTATGAAATCTTAAGTGTGTTAAATCAAATTGAACGTGAAAATCAAAATAAATGAGAAAGAGCATCTTAAAATAAAGACGCTCTTTTCTTTTCCATGATAGGTAGTTTACTTATTATTTTCATCTTTGTTAATCTCTTTATTTTGTAATTCAGCATGTTCAAATTTATTTTTGAAATCCAAGTAACTAATATAGGAAAGGAGTTCCTCTTCGAACACTGGAATATCCTTGCTTTTTTCGTACAATTTATGAGCCAACTGTGTAACAACTGCCTTTTTTTGCTCTTCATTGTCCAGTACTTGATGATTCAACAAATAGTCGGTACTAACCATAAAATAGCTTGCAATTTTTTTTAGCATATCAAAGTTGGGTTCTTTTTTTCCAAGTTCCCAAGCAGATACTGCACTTCCTGTTACATCTAACTCTTTACCCAAAGCATTTAAGCTAAGCTTTTTAAGTAATCTTAAATTCCTAAGATTCTGTCCGAAGGTATTGTTTTCCAATCAAATCAACCTTTCAATTAATATAAGTTTAAAAATAAAACAACGTTTAGTTTAATAGAAATCAACGTTTCGTTGACATTGGATTATTAATCCAATAAAATATACACAAGGGGGTGGTAATTTGGCTAAAATACCGAATGAAAGTTCAACGATTTTAAGAACAGTTAGAGAATCCAAGGGGCTAACTGTTCAAGATGTATCTCGATTATCCAATGTTCCTGAAAACACCTTGTATGGAATCGAGGTTGGTAAAAGTGGAGTAAATGCAAATAGAGCAGAGGCCATCAGCTTGTGTCTGCAAGAACCCCTTGAAAATCTGTTTGAACCAAGTATATTTAGTGCTAAAAAAATAGAATAAAACATATTTATTTTTTTATTTAATATGATGTACTCAATACTTTCACCCTACACTTCCTACATTATATTGTAATAAAAAATTTCACAAATTTAATGCACGTCAATTCTAAATTTTAATAAGTAAGGGGGATATTACACTGAATTTAACAAAAAAAGCTTTATTCTTAATATTATTCGTTTCAATGCTATCAGCTTGTAGTGGTCAAAATGAAAATGTTGTAAAAGAACAACAGCAGACACCCATAAAAAGTGTTAAAAAGAATGAATCTGTAAACTTGCCAGTCAATATTTTTAAAGATAGTAAATATGAAATTGAAATGCAAAAAGTTGGATTCACTCGCAGCATTACGAATGTTGAAATGAAAGATTTTGATCAATCATCTGAACTTGATCTTCGAGATCGGTATAACGAATATGTAAGTAATAAAAATTTAAACCTCAAAAAAGATTTTAAACTACTAATCATAAATATGAAACATGAAATACACGAAAAAGCGAGAAGTAAGTCACATGAAGGCTATTTATTAAATAAAGGTTCAGGGCTTGTAATAGGTGATAATGAAATAGCTAGTCAGAATGAATTTTTAGCATATCAGCAAAAATATATTACTACCGACTGGAGAGCCAAAATGACTTCAGAACAAACAGGGAAAGTATTATTAGCGATTCCAAATGAATATGCAAAAAACAAAAGTTTACAATTAAAACTTGTTCAAAAAATAGACGGTGAAAATAAACTCGTTTATATTGATTTGAACTGAACGAGGTGAACAGATAGATGATGGATGCAATTGTTGATGCTATCCTAGAAATGCTTTTTAAGATGTTCAAAGGTGGTATAGAACTCTTCCTTGGTTGGATCACCGGATTATTCCAAAAAAGCGTTGATACAGTTCAGGCAAATGTTTCAGAAACACCCACACAGTTTTCACAAACAATTGTTGATAATCTTAGGTTCATATCTGACACCGCCATACTGCCCGTTGCGGGACTCATTTTAACGTATATATTTTGTTATGAACTATATCAATTAGTTGTTGAGAAAAATCGCGGTAGTGATTTTGATACGGGACAATTAATGTTTTTAATCATAAAAACAAGTGCAATGATTTTATTGTTGACTAACTCTTTTGATATAACACTTGCTGTATTCGATCTTGGTAAATGGATAACAGATCATATTCCAGCCTCGACACTAAAATTGCCTGATTCTATAAAAGATAATCTTCTTAATTCAATGAAAGAGAATGATGTCGGTGCTGCCTTATCAATGTGGGTTGTTTCAGCTATAGCTTTAATCGCATCATTTGCTATGTGTATAGTTATCTATTTAGTAGCTTGGAGTCGTATGGTTGCAATTTTGCTTTACATTTCAGTTGCTCCGATTCCCTTTGCAACATTTTTAAATCGTGATTGGATTGGAAGTATTGGGCAAGCATATGTTAAAAATTTACTGGCTCTAATGCTTCAAGGATATTTCATGCTCGTTTGTTTAATTATTTATGCTGGTTTGCTCGAAAAAGCAAGTGGTTTAATGGCTGCTGAAAAAGATGGGCTATTTGGATTAATGTTAATGCTCGTTTCTATGGCGATTCTCGTAGTATCGCTAACACGAACACATTCACTTGCTAAATCTGTAGTGGGGGCAATTTAAATGAAACTATGGATTAATAAACATAAAAAGCTATTAATTACATTTGTTGTACTTTCACTAGTAACATGGCTAGTAACATTGATTGAAATCAACTTAATTTTTGCTAGCGCTGATGATTTAAAGGAATATGCAGAAACAAAGTTTATTTCAGATGATTTAAAGGTTGTTGGCTTACTAGGTTTGCTTGATATTACACTGCTTATTCTTTGGACATTTATATTTATGTTTATCTTTATGAAAATAATTTTCCCAAGTAAAAAGGCATTACAAGGAGCCTTATTTATAGAGGAATTTAGATTTTTGAAAGATATGCCTAGTGAACTTAGGAAGGGGTTAGATAAGAATGAATAATAATTTCGTTGTATCTATTCCCAAAGAGTTAAAGACCATAAAGTCTAAATTGTTTCTCGGGTTAACAAAAAGGCAATTGATCGGATTTTCAATTGCTTTAGCGATAAGCTTACCAGTATTTTTCTTACTAAAAAGCTTTAGCGTAGATATTGCTTTATATGGTCTTTTCTTTACAGCATGCCCAGCGATCTTCGCTACAATCTTCACCAAAGATGGTATGCCTGCTGAAACGTGGATTAAGCTGTATTTAGAATATAAATATCTGAATCCGCAAAGGAGATACTTTAAAGTATCAAAAAGAAACGTTAAAGTTGCAGCAGAAAGGAATATGATGAATGAAAAACGCAAGGTTAGAAAAACTCAATCTGTTTCAGGCGTTGCAAAAACTAATTGATTCAAAACGTCCAATAAGAAAAACCACACAAGAAACATTAAACTACAACAAAATGTATCCAAATGGGGTTTGTCATGTTGGAGAGAAAACTTATAACAGAATGATTCGTTTTTCGGATATATCGTATCAATTGTCACAAGATGAAATAAAACAAAGGATTTTCGCACAATATAGTACACTACTAAATTCATTCGATGACACTATTAAAATTCAATTTTGCTTTATCAATTATCGTATGAATGGTGAAGAAAATGAAGAAGTACTTGCTTACAGCAAAAGTATGAGTAATATTGAAGATTTTGAAACGATGCAAGAAGAATATTTTTCATTTCTAGAGGAACAAAGACAAAAAGGAAATAATGGTATTGTCCGAAATAAGTACTTGGTTTTTTCAATAACAGATGAATCTTATAATAATGCCGTTAGGCGTTTAGCAAGTATCGAAGAAAATATCAGAGATCACTTTAAAACTTTAGGCGTAGGAGTAGAAGAATTAAATGGTCTTGAACGATTATCAGTTATTAATTACCTGTTAAATAATAATTCTAAGCACTATATCGAATTAGAGAATTTATCAAAGGAACAACTAAGTAGTGGAACAACTAAAGATTTGATTGCACCTAAAAATATAGATTTTGAGTCCTATGCGGATGAATTTAAAGTGAATAACAAGCATGCGGCTGCTTTACATTTGAAAATTGAAGCAACGGAATTGTCAGACCGAGTATTAGCAGACTTTTTAGATTTAGACCTTGAAATGCTTGTTAGTATGCACATTCGTAGTCTTGGACAACAACAGGCTGTCAAAATGGTTAGATCGAAAGCATCTGACCTGGATAGTATTAAAATCGAGGAACAAAAAAAGGCTCTACGTAGTGGTTATGACATGGATATTCTTCCAACAGATTTAAATATGCACGTTGAAGAAAGCAGAAAAATTTTAAGAGATTTACAAAGGGAAAACGAAAGATATTTCTATTTGACCTTTACTATTATAGTTTTTGAAAATGATCGTAAAAGCTTAGATAATGCAATTTTCAGATTGAATTCTGTCGCACAAAAACAAAATTGCACATTGAAAAAACTAAAACTACAACAAGAAAAAGCCTTAATCAGTGCCTTACCACTTGGCGAAAACATTAATGAAACAGATTTAGAGCGTGGATTGACAACCTCATCTACTGCCATATTCGTGCCATTTACTACACAAGAGCTATACCAAGAAGCACAAGAACCTGTATATTACGGCTTAAATGCTCTAAGTAATAACCTAATTCAAGTTAGCAGAAAGGCCCTTAAAAATCCTAATGGTCTGGTTTTAGGTACACCTGGTTCGGGAAAATCATTTTCTTCCAAACGAGAAATAATAGATACCTTCTTGAGAACTACAGATGATATTTTGATTTGTGATCCAGAGGCAGAGTATACACCCTTTGTTTACAGGCTAGGTGGAGAAATAATTAAAATATCTACAAGTTCGAAGGATTATATTAATCCGTTAGATATTTCATTAGATTACGGAGAAGGCGAAAACCCAATTTCTTTCAAGACGGATTTCGTTATTACCTTGATGGAAGTAGTTGCAGGGGGGAAATCGGGACTAACAGCAAAGCAAAAAACAATTGTAGATAAATGTGTTCGTATTATTTATCGTCCTTATCTTGAAAATCCAACACCAGAGAACATACCGATTTTAGAGGATTTATATAATGCTTTAGTTAATAACGATAGAGCTGAAGGGCGAGAATTAGCAGATGCATTAGAATTATATGTTCATGGTTCATTGAATGTATTTAACCATCGTACAACTATTGACGTTAATAATCGTTTGATTTGTTTCAATATTAAAGAGTTGGGTTCTAACTTACGAGAGTTGGGCATGTTAGTCCTTCAAGATCACGTTTGGAACAAAGTAACGATAAACCGTAATAAAAATAAAAAGACATGGTATTACATGGATGAATTCCACAAGCTTTTAGCAGAAGAACAAACAGCAAATTATAGTGTAGAATTTTGGAAGAGATTTAGAAAATGGGGCGGTATACCAACAGGTATGACGCAAAACGTTAAAGATTTATTATCCAGTCCAAAGATTGAAACGATCATTGATAATACAGACTTTGTTTATCTTTTAAATCAAGCAACAAGTGATAGAAGAATTTTACAAAGTAAATTCGGTATTAGTGATTATCAAGCAAACTATATAACTAACTCTAAAGAGGGCGAAGGTTTAATTGTTTATTCAGGTGTCATTTTACCATTTAAGGATAAGTTCCCTAAAAACAATTCCTTATATCCGGTTATGACAACAAAACCAGAGGAAATTAAGCATTTGAAGGCAACTGCAAATGAGTAATGAGGGGGCTGCTGAAACTTGATTAGAAAAAACACATCTGATAAATCAAATAGCAATTTTCGGCAACAAGAGAGTGCTATGAAGGAATTAGATAAAAATGTTGAGACAGCAGAGCAGAGAAACATCTCACAAGCTAAAAATGCCATTGAGAGCCCGCAACAAGAAACAGATTCAGGGAAGTTACAAAAAGAATCATTTAAACAATCACAGCATAGCAACCAAGAGTTTCAACAACAAGAAAGTTTGGTACAAGTAGTGGATAGGAAATACGAAACAGCTGAGCAAAAACAGTTTTCACAAACTACTAATACTATAGAAAGCCCACAACAGGATACTGGGCACGGAAAATTGCAAAAAGAATCGTTTAAACAATTTCAGCACAGTAACCAAGAATTTCAACAACAAGAAAGTTCGGTACAGGTAGTGGATAGGAAATACGAAACAGCTGAGCAAAAACAGTTTTCACAAACTACTAGTACTATAGAAAGCTCACAACAGGATACTGGGCAAGAAAAATTGCAAAAAGAATCATTTAAACAATTTCAGCATAGCAACCAAGAGTTTCAACAACAAGAAAGTTCAATACAGGTAGTAGATAGGAAATACGAAACAGCTGAGCAAAGACAGTATTCGCAAACTACTAATACTATAGAAAGCCCGCAGCAGGATACTGGGCAAGAAAAATTACAAAAACAATCTTCTAAGTTATTTCAACATACCAACCAAGAATTCCAGCAACCAGAGAGTACCGCAAAGGTACTAAATAAGACGTTTGAAACAGCTGAACAAAAACAATTTTCGCAAACTACTAGTACTATAGAAAGTCCTCAACAGGATACTGGGCAAGAAAAGTTACAAAAACAATCTTCTAAGTTATTTCAACACACTAACCAAGAATTTCAGCAACCAGAGAGTACCGCAAAGGTACTAAATAAGACGTTTGAAACAGCTGAACAAAAACAATTTTCGCAAACTACTAGTACTATAGAAAGTCCTCAACAGGATACTGGGCAAGAAAAGTTACAAAAACAATCTTCTAAGTTATTTCAACACACTAACCAAGAATTTCAACAACAAGGAAGTTCGGTACAGGCAGTAGATCGGAAATTTGAAACAGCTGAGCAAAAACAGTTTTCACAGACTACAAGTATTATAGAAAGTCCACAACAAGAGACCGAGCACGGGAAGTTACAAAAACAATCTTCCAAGCTATCTCAACACATCAACCAAGAATTTCAGCAACCAGAAAGTACCGCAAAGGTACTAAATAAGACATTTGAAACAGCTGAGCAAAAACAGTTTTCACAAGCTACTAGTACTATAGAAGGTCCACAACAAGAGACAGGACACGGGAAGTTACAAAAACAATCTTCCAAGCTGTCTCAACACATCAACCAAGAATTTCAGCAACCAGAAAGTACCGCAAAGGTACTAAATAAGACATTTGAAACAGCTGAGCAAAAACAGTTTTCACAAGCTACTAGTACTATAGAAGGTCCGCAACAAGAGACAGGACACGGAAAGCTACAAAAACAATCTTCCAAGCTGTCTCAACACATCAACCAAGAATTCCAGCAACCAGAAAGTACCGCAAAGGTACTAAATAAGAAACAGGAAACAGCCGAGCAAAAACAAGTTTTACAAACTATAAATGTTACTGAGAGCCCACCAGAAAAAAGGCAAGGAAAGTTGCAAACGCAATCTTCTAAAGTATTGCAACACAGCAACCAAGAATTTCAACAACAAGAAAGTACGGTACAGAGGGTAGATAGGCACTCTAAAGCATCTAAACAGAAACAATTTTCACAGACTACAAGTGCTCTCCAAAGCCCACAAGAAACAGGGCAAGAGAAATTACAAAAGCAATCTTCTAAACAGTCTCAACATATTAATCAAAAGATTCGACAACAAGATCTAATCAAAGAAGTTCAGAAACCAAAGGCAGTAAAAACATCTCAACAAAAGCAATTAGAGCAAACTGAAAAATCACTTTTAAAAGAAAGCGAAAAAAAGTTCAAAAAATTATTAACTGATAATCCAAAAGTTCAAAAGGGAATACATTTTATTGGAAAACTCGGTAAAGATTCCTTGATTGCTACAAAGGCTGAAGTTAAAAATTCTTTAATAGAGGCCAAAAACACCTTGAAATATGGTACTAAAACTCTTGCAGGTGCTACAAAAAACTCTGTAAAAGGTGGTATTAAAAAGTATCAAAAAGCATTAGAACAAGGTGATGATGGCGTTAAGGTAGCCAGTCAAGGGGTTACTAAAGGTTATAGATTAACCAGGAAAGGGTTTAGATTAGCCAAAAAGGGTGTTCGAAAATTAAGGAAAAAAAGGCAAGAAAAACTTTATATAAAAACACTTGATAAAGGGAAAATTGAAAGCCTCAAAAAATTAAAAAAGCTAGAGAAAAAGCCTAGCGTAAAAAAACTAACGAAAGCAACAGTAAAAAAGTTAACGAAAGTAACAACAAATGTAGCAGGAAGTAGCGCTTTAAAGTATCAAGAACAACTAGAAAAAGGTGACGAGGGCGTAAAATTAGCGAGTCAAAGTGCCACGAAAATTGCTAGAGCTACAAAAAAGCTCGCTAAAAATAGAATTAAAGCAAATGCGAAATTAGGGAAAATGGGTAAGCAACAAAGCAAGCTAATACCTTTCCCTAAAGATACAAAGCTCAAAGTAGAGTCTAAGACTATCCTAAAGAAAAAGGCTATTAAAAAGAAAATGTACTACTCTCCACTTCGAGACAAGAATAAGGCAAGAGCCCTTACGAGTATTGCAACTAACGTTAAGGATCAAGTTGCTAATTTACTCAAAAGTTTAGGGAAATTTAATCTTCAAAACGTCAAAAAGCTAATAGGAACTAAGGTTGCAGCAATAGCTGGCGGTGCATTTACTGGTGCTTTCCCAATAATAATTGTTGGAATCATCTGTTTATTAATTGCAGGTATGTTGGGTGCCGGATCAAAGTCACAAGAACAAATCAGTGGAAACATTGGTGCTTCAAAAAACTTATCTCCTGAAGTTGAAAAATGGCGAGCATTAGTTGAAAAAGAAGCCACTGCACAAGGCATGCAAGATTATGTCAATTTACTTTTAGCTATAATACAGATCGAGAGCGGAGGAACAGGTACTCGCGACATTATGCAGTCTTCCGAGTCTGCTGGTTATGGTAGACCAAATGTATTTCAGACAGAGGAAGAGTCCGTTCGACAAGGTGTAAAGCATTTAAAAGATTGTTTGCTAGCCCTAAAAGCTTTTAACATGGGTTATGAAAATAATGTTAAGGCATTAGCACAAGCCTACAACTATGGTAATTATTTCGCAACATGGCTTGGTAAAAGAGGGGGAGAATATTCCCTTGAGGTAGCTGAAGAATACTCACGAACTGTAGTAGCCCCAAGTTTAGGAAATACTACTGGGATTACTACACCTTACGTCAACGAAACATCGGTTCGAGTAGGTAAACCCTATAGATATGTTGATGGAGGAAACTTCCATTATGGTGAGTTAATTAGTGAGTACATTGGGGGTCCTGGTGCAAATATTTCAGGAGATTTCAAAACAGTATTAGCAGAAATTGAGAAGTTTCAAGGATGGCCGTATGTATGGGGCGGTAAAAATCCAACTCAAGGATTTGATTGCAGTGGGCTCACATCTTGGGGCTTAAAGCAAATTGGAATTGATTTACCATCATACGCACTGACTCAATATGAGTTAACTGTACCAATTAATCCAAGTGAAGCACAACCAGGTGACTTAATCTTCTTTAAGGGCACTTATGATGGTCCAGATCATATTTCTCACGTTGGGTTTTACATTGACGAAAACACTATGTATGACAGTCAAAATGCTGGGATTGGTTATCACAACTGGAAAACCCCATACTGGCAACAACATTTCGCTGGAATCCACAGGGTTAAAAGATAATAGTTTTAAAAAAGTATTAAGGAGTGGTTTTTTTGTCAGGTCGCATCAAAAAATTAGAGGAAAAAATCGCAAAAAGAGAACAACGAATTGAAAAATTACAAGACAATTTGAAAGACGAAAAAAGTCGATTAGCTACAGATAAAGAACTACTGTTTAATCTGAAATATAGTGAAGTGTTAAGACGGCTGCAAGAAACAGGAGTAAGTCCTGATGAAGCACTAAAGGCAATTGATAATGAAGTAGAAAAAGGCCAAGTTGGAACTGATGTGAAAGAAGATAACCAAAATAACAGTACTAAGCGAGAAGGAGCTCAAGGTTATGTTCAAACTTACTAGACGATTGTTTTTCACAACATTATTAATGGGTTCACTGTCATTCGGTAGTGTTTCCAATTTAACATACGCAGAAGAAAATAAATCTGAAACACAAAAGGTAACAGAAAATAAATCCGTAGGAGAGCCACCTTCTGGACCAGATGTTAAGGGTGAAAAGAAAGAACAAGAAGTCGAAGCTCAAACACCTGCAAGTGTTAACGGAAAAAAAGTTGATGGTACAGGGACAGTTACAGACTTTACAACAAGCGGTTCTAAAGCATTTTATACAATCACCGATAAAGATAGTAATGTATTTTACTTAATTGTGGATTTAGATAAAACCCAAAATAATGTCTATTTTTTATCAGATGTTAAAAAGACAACACTAGATGGTACTGCAAATGCTAGTAAAGATGGTACAAGCGCTAAACCGAATGTACCAAATCAGAAACAAGCAGAAGCTGAGAAAACAAATACTCAATCTGCAACAGAAAAACCGAAAGAAGAAAGTAACAACAATTCGTTTCTTCTAATTGTATTATTGATTGCTGTGGTTGGGGTTACTTTATATTACTTCTTAGTTATGAAAAAGAAAAAGAATCAAACCAAAACAAATGAAGATGAAGAAGTAATGGAAGATGATTACTATGAAGATAATTTTGAAGATGAAAGAAAGAAAAATAATAAGGAAGATTAGTAAATGCTGATTAAAGCCTATATAAAGAAGCATATGTTTCATCTTCCTACTCTTAATAATCAGATATTAGAAATGCAAGTTGTACAGGCTTTAAATATAAGAATTGATAAATCAAGAATTTCAAAGCTATATCCTCTTACAAAAATAGAAGATAATGAAAATATTTTAATCGAAAAACAGCAAACAAATATCTTCTTACTAAACTTATTACTTTTAGTGTTAAATCACAATAAAAAAAACATTGCTGTTCAAGAGTATTACAATGACGAATGTATTATTTCAAAATTAGAAGAAGAAACAAATTTAGAATTAAAAAATATACCCTTTGGCAACTTAGAAAAAAATATTATGGCGTATTTAACTTCTTCTAATCTAGATGAGTCCTCTGAAGTAATCGATATGCTAGATCAAATGATAAAAGCAAACGAAAACAAGGAGGATTCAGCTCTTGAAAATGTTGAGTTTAGTTTTGATTGGCTAGAAAAGGCACAAAAAGAATTAAACAGAAGGGATTAATCATATGTGGGAAAAGTCAAAGCGGGTTTTAGTAAGTAGTGTTCTATCACTTTCTCTAATAGGTAACACAACAGTCCTTGCTACTGTAAATAATCCTACACAAACAAAAGAAAATGAAAATATTGCTCGGAATTATTTGAAAGTGAGCTATGAAGGTAAAGTTTTATTCCATGAACTAATACCATCCAAAACGATGATCCAAGTGCTAAATGAAAATAATGATGTAGTTGAAAGTACGGTATTAACTAGTGATAAAGACATGAACCTTGAAAAACCGAAGGTTAGTAATGGGAAAATGTTAAGTTACTGGTCAATTGAAATGAAAGATGGAAAATTACTTATTAAACCAGTCTCAACAACTAAAGAGGAATTTTCAGTGAAATTCTATGTTAAAGATGTAGGTGGAAATTTATTAGAAAATCATGCGCAAATAAAAGAAGTAGTGAAAAGTGTTACTAAAAATACAAAAATAAAAGATGTTTTACCAGATATAAATCCAAGCACAAATTATAAATTTACAGGGTGGTTTGAAGCAGTAGATAAAGGTGATGGAAAAAAGGTAGAAGAAAAACTACAAGATATTGATAATAAAAAAATTACCGATTCTAATGGTGAATATTACGCTAAATTCTTCTCTGATTTTAATAACAATGGGATTGACGATAAAACAGAAGAAATTACGGTGAATTTTGTAACAAATATAGAAGAACAAATTGCACCTGTAAAATTAAATATCGGTCAAAAAATTAAAGCGCCTAAACTGTCTAATAAAGACAAGATTTTCATCGGTTGGTATACAAATGCTGAGTTAACAAATAAATTTAGCAATGACAACTTAAAAGATTCCATTACTCTTTATGCAAAATGGGAAAACGCTGAAAAAGTAATCACTGAATCTGAGAAAAAACCAATTACAGATAAAGATGTTTCAGATCAGGTTGAAAAGATTTTAAATGAACGTTTTAAAGAATTACAAGAAGCCCAAACCAACACAGAAAAACCTAACGAAACTACAACCGAGGTACCAAATAAAGAAACAACGGGAACAACAGAGAAACCTAACGACAGCAAAGGTACAGCCACAAATAGCAATCAAAAATCGGATGCAAACAATGCAAAAACTAATAATGGTAATGTTATTCCCCCTACAAATAATCCATGGGGAGGTTCGATGCAAAACGATACTAAGTTAAAAGATTATTTAACTTCAAACAGTTCAAATAATAATAAAGTTGGCGTATACACTGAAAAAAAATACGTGTTTAAAAATAAAAATATTGGCGAGAAATACATGGTCAAATTTTTAGATGCAAGTGGCGCATTTGTTTCTAGCCTAACGCTACCTTATGGAAGAACAATTAAAATATTAGATGAAAACGAAAATTCTCATGAAGAATATGCGGTTCGACAAGATACCACAATTAACCTGGATACAGAAAGATACATTAATAAAGGTTCAACATTTTTGGGACTGGATACACGAACCGTACAAGTGAATGCAACAGAAATAACAGAAATATATCCAACTACCGCAAAGAACAACTCAAACAGTTTTTTATACAAAAAAGATGAAAAAAATAACCAAAAGAAAGATTCAAACAATCAAAATATAATAATCACATTAATTACAGTTGCGGTGATCTGTATCATATTAGGAACATTTTTATTCTTCAAAAAGAGAAAAAAGAAAGAGAAGAATCAAGAACAAAACATTAATATGTAAAAGGCGGTAAAGACTATGTTAGATGTATATATTGTTATTCAAGTAGTATTACTTTTGATAGGCTTACCCCTTTTAATAAAAGGCGGTTTAAAACTTATCAAGTATTATAAAATAGATGTTTTACTATCTATTCTTATAAAAAATGAATTACCAAATACAAATAAAGAAAAGGGGAAAAAATAATGCAATTTTTCAATACTGGTGTAGATGTATTACAAAAATTAGTTATCTTAATCGGTGCAGGTTTAGGTGTATGGGGAGTTGTAAACTTATTAGAAGGTTATGGTAATGATAACCCAGGGGCAAAGTCACAAGGGATGAAACAGTTTATGAGTGGTGCTGGTATTGTTTTAATCGCAACGTTACTCGTTCCTTCATTAAAGGGTTTATTTAGCTAAGTCAAGGTTACGCAAAAAATAGATAGGGGGAAAAAATAATGCAATTTTTTAATACTGGTGTAGATGTATTACAAAAATTAGTTATCTTAATTGGTGCAGGTTTAGGTGTATGGGGAGTTGTAAACTTATTAGAAGGTTATGGTAATGATAACCCAGGGGCAAAGTCACAGGGGATGAAACAGTTTATGAGTGGTGCTGGTATTGTTTTAATCGCAACGTTACTTGTTCCTTCATTAAAGGGTTTATTTAGCTAAGTTAAAGTTAAACAAAAAGAGGGCGAGTAAAATTACTCGCCCTTCCTTTATATATAAGATTCATAAAAATAGAACGGTAAAATCCATGGTAACACCGCTAAAATAGGCGTTCAACACAGTACAATTTAAAATGTTAAAGAAGGAGTATTACAATGGAAAAAATCAAGGAAAATAAAGCTTATATTATTCTTGGTGTAATTTTGTTTATTCTATTAAATTACCTTTTTTATTACTTTAGGGTAACTTTTGAAGGTAATACACTTGCTGCATTTGATTATTTGTTTTCAGAACCGCAATATCTCTTATACGCTTTTCCTTTGTCTTTTGACGTTATTGACTTGTTCGTCCCAATGTTTACAGTAGTATTTGCTGTATACGTTGTGATCGACAAGAAAAATAATAAAAAGAAATATAAAAAAGGTGCTGAACATGGTTCAGCGCAATGGGGTAGTGTTCAAAAAGATTTGAAAAATATGTATGACGAAAATGACCAATATAATAACATTATATTTTCAAAGAATACAAAGCTTAGATTAGATGATAAAGATGCTCCCTTTGATGTACGACGTAATAAAAATGTGACAGTAATTGGTGGGTCTGGTAGTGGTAAAACACGATTCATAGTTAAACCAAATATGCTACAGATGAATGCTAGTTTTGTAGTTACAGATCCAAAAGGGACGATTGTTAATGAACTAGGTATGGCATTAAAAAATGTAGGAAAATATAAAATTAAAATATTTAATACCATAAACTTTTCAAAAAGTATGCGATACAATCCATTAAAGTATGTGTACAACGAACAAGATATTTTAAAACTTGTTAATACTATAATGGCGAACACAGAAGGAGAAGGTTCAAAAAAAGGGGAAGATTTTTGGGTAAAGGCGGAAAGACTACTATATCAGGCGTATTTAAGTTTAATCGTTTCAAAATTCCCTAAAGACGAACAACATTTAGGAACATTAATTGATTTAATTTCATATTCAACGGTAAAAGAAGATGATGAGGACTATAAAAATCCTATAGATTATCTTTTTGAAGAATTAGAAAAAGAGGATAATACTCACTTTGCTGTAAAGCAATATAAATTATATAAAAACGCTGCTGGTAAAACAGCAAAAAGTATTTTAATCTCTTGCGGTGCAAGGTTAGCTCCATTAAATATCCCTGCACTTCGTGATTTAATCTCAAAAGATGAATTAAACCTCGATACACTTGGAGATCAAGGGCGTAAAACAGCATTATTCGTTATTGTACCTGATACAGATTCTACTTTTAATTTTATTGTATCTATAATGTATTCACAGCTGTTTAACATGCTTTGTACAATTGCAGATGAAAAACACAGAGGTTCATTACCAACTCATGTACGATTTATACTAGATGAATTCGCTAACATTGGATTGATTCCAAACTTTGAAAAATTAATTGCAACAATCCGTTCACGTAACATTTCAGCAACCATTATTTTACAAACGCTCTCACAGCTGAAACCAATTTATAAAGACAGTGCTGATACAATTATTGGTAACTGTGATACGTCTATTTTCTTAGGTGGAAAAGAAAAGTCAACAATTAAATCTTTAAGTGAAGAACTTGGAAAAGAAACAATCAATGACTATAACGAAAGTAAAACACTCTCCAACAATGATAGTTTTGGGCAAAATTACTCAAAATTAGGTAGAGAATTAATGACACAAGACGAGCTGTTAACAATGGAACGTGATACCTGTATTGTCCAAATAATCGGTAAAAGACCATTTAAAGATAAAAAGTATGATTTACATCAGCATCCACGATACAAATTCCACTCGGATGGAAAAAAATATTGGTTTGATATTGATAAGTATTTAGAAGCTCTTAAAAATCCAAAGAATCAGCAAAAAAGAAACATACCTAGTAATCAAACAGATCAACCAGAAGAACTAAAGCTAACAATTACAACTACCAAAGGTAGCCTCGAAATATAGTACACTTACAAATTTACTTGTAAAAATAATAGGGCTAATATTATAGAGTACTGTTCCTTATATTCAGTACTGCAATATTTGTACTTAGCAAGGTTGCTTTTTTCTTTATACGTAAAATCGTTGCAAAACAACAAAGATATACTGTGATTTGATTATTCCTTAAATAGCAAAAAGAATTCTGGGATTCTAGAATTCTTTTTATTAAATTAATAAGGTATGTTATTTAATTATTGAACTTGTTTCTTTTTTATTTAATTGAAATTCCTATTGTAATCTCGCCTGTATACCTTCTTAATATGCGCGCTTCTGTAACCCCCTCGTAGGCCTCAAACACCTTCTTAAATACATATCTGTAGTTCTAATATAAAAGGACTTAACCTCACCTAAGTAATCGTTGTTTAGGTATTAACCCCTAATCTTGCAATGGTATCCGTTAGCTTCCAAGACTTCATAAAACTTGATTTTCATTTCATATATATCAAATATTGATAACTTTCATTCCAAGAAGGGCAGTAAAAAAGGACTTCCCAAATTGGGAAACCCTATTTCAATAACATTTTTTAATCACTTCTTCTGCTTCTTCAATTTGTTCTTCCATTTCTGCATCTGGATGTCTCAAGTGCAATTCTTTCAGGAACTGTATAAAAGAATCTGTTTTAAATTCATAAGCTACCTCCTCAAATAGTTCACTCAAAAAATACAGTTCTTTACTTGATCTTTCTTCTAGGAACTTTTCGGTTTCGCTTTGGTTTTTAGAAAGAATTTGAGTCATTTCTTTCCACCATTCATCAAGTGGGCTCATCCCAGCACCGTGGTCAGCTACTTCAATTCGATTAGAAATGATCTCTTTAGCTCTGGACCAATCCATATTATTTATCTCCTAACTCCCCAAAACTGGGCAAACCTACTTTCAAAACTCGGATCATTTCTTATCCTTACTCGCTGCAATCATCTTCTAAACTTCTGGATTTCTCTAATTGTTTACATGTGGCTTTTATCTCGGCCCTGGTTCTCCGCCATGTCCTCTTTAGTATCTGTTGTTATAAGCTTTTTGGATTGTGTTTTGAACACATGAGGTAGATAATATAATTTCTCTTACAATACAAAATCTGTATTTTTAATACATTAAGCCTAATAACAGATTACTTGCTACGAACCATAAAATAAACTCTTTAAATCATATAAAATACTAACATTTGTTACCAAAAACTATAAAAATAATATGTTTATAGCAAGGGAATGCATGTAGATCGATCTATACTGCATTCCCTTATTCTATGTATACTATCTTCTCATTCTCCTTTCAATTAAAATAGAATTTTGCAATCTCTACTACACCAAAAGTACAAATATTAATATATTTATATAACTATCATATAGAGTCACATGCAACTTTTTCTCTGTTTATGGGGCCCTTACGTATTAATAAGGACCATTTTTTCATTAAGTGTTATATAAAATCTTAATATATGATTGTAAAAATAATTAGTTAAGTGTTAAAATTACATATATACTCCTTAGGGAGTTCTCATATAATTAAACAAGAGTTTAAAAATTCTCGAATCTTAGCCCCTTGGAGCGCCCTTCAAGGGGCTGTAACAATTAAAATATCGTTTTTGTTCACTTTTTTGATACATTTATGAAACATTCATGTATTATCTTCAATACGTTCTTTTCTTTTTATAATATCGTGTGAGATATACCAATACAGAAAGCCCTAGACCCCCTAATCCTAGGGTTTTTTAACTATGCACTTTATTATTTTCACCTACTTCTTAAATTTAATATACATAATATATAGATATTAACGTTACAATACCTTTGTGAAACATCACGTGTTTCAAATACAACATTTTTTGATGACCTCTTATCTTTCCATAAGAGTTCTTTTTTTAATAACCAATTTGTTTAAATTCACCTTAATTAACAACTATTTTTCTTAATATTAGAATTAATAATTATATAATACAATTAAACTATTTGTATGAGAGGTGATTTTTATGAAATGGAACCCAAAAAACAATCCACAGTATCTCTTTTACCGTATGTATAGTTATATTTATACAGCCCTTGATGATATATCATGGTCTTTAAAATAATTTAGATTGTTATGAGGAAACATTACTATAAAATAACGCTTTTGTTTAATTTATAGTATAAAAATTCATTTTCATAAGGACTTCCCTTATATGCTATACTCATTCATAAATAATTGTATGAGGAATGTTAAAAATGAATGATAGATCGTCAAGAAAATGGAAAATTCTACAAAAGTTAAGAGAACTGAAAACAAAAAATAGAAACGATACAAATCCTTTGTTTAATGAATGCCTTGAATCCCTAGGAGACGAAACTCTCATTTTCTCTCAGGAAAAAAGCCAACAGATTGCTACTACTTTAATGAATTTATTTCCTATAACTATCTCGGGAAGAATAGATTGGGAACAGATAGACAATAAATTAATAGCTTCAAACAAAGAACAGCTAATTTCCCTTATTAGAGCAAAACAACTAGATTTTAATGAGCAGATTTTTATATTATGGGATAACTATGAAATCCCTGTAGTAAGTACAAATCTCAATACAGTATTCCAATCACTAGTTGACGTTGATGCGGTCAGTTTTTATTACTGGCTATTAGATAAAGAATATAGATTCGTAATTGAAATAATCGATGAAGAATTGATTATGGTTGGGTTTCGCTAATACTCTAGGTATATTTCCTCATTCTGCAGTTCTACAAAATTCAAATTTCATTTTAATCAAATACTTCAATCACATGTAAAAGTTACGTAAAGATTGCTATGATTCAATCCTTCTACCCTAGAAACGTTATATAATCAAATCACAAACAATCAGGTTTGTACCTTTCTGTACGACATAACTCTTTGCTAGGAGCAAATCCTAGCCTTTTTTATTTAATCCCCCTACTTCCAAAACTATTTAGTACACCAACTTCTCCTCTAAAACCACTATCCACAGGTCCAATTACCACGCTTAACTTTTTATTACGCGTCATAACGCTATACCTCCTAATCCAAATACATTATCTCTTCTAAGGTTCTATCCGAAATATAAGTAGTAATAATTTCTATCTTTCCTTAATTCTCTTTAGGCATTCCTGTAGCTTCGCTCTCGGACTTCGCCTCAAACCGACGAATCTTCCACTTTTCATCTTCATTTTAAAACTCTACTAGAGAACGTCATAACGCTATTACGCTTCGAAAATTTGCTCACGGTATTTGTTTCGATATAATCAAAACCCCCAATTACCCCCTCCAGTTTTAGTTGATTCATGCCTCTACTCCCATTGGACGAGATTTAATTTTGTTCTTATCTGCCTGATCCATGATTAATGCGACAATTTCTAATTGATGCCTTCCTAGCTCTTTTGCTATTTTAAGAATATCTTTATCCTAACCCCACATTTTTTCATAATTGAATCACTTCACTTTCATTAATCGCCAAGTCCAACTCTTCTAAAGCAATATATAAGTTACGACGCAATTTCTTCATGTACCATCCCTGCTGTAAAGCCATTGTGTAATTCTCCTCCTCTAAATCCCTTCCAAATATCGGGATTTCATTTCCCCTCCAATTGTAATTGATGAATTTCTCTTAGCTCCGCCATAACGCCATGACATCTTCTCTCCAATTCTTCAGAGCTGCGATTCCCTGCTTCGCAAATACACGGTGCAAATTTGATAGCAGCCTCAAAATCGTTCTTAATTACTTCCTTTCCTTCTTCACAGAATGGGCAATATGTAAGTAATGGAATACGCCATAAGGCTATACTCGACTTTATAAAACAACAGTACAACATTCTTACAAATAGCGATGAAAACTACATTCATGAAGTACATGATCCTCAGGTTGCTGAAATAACCGCTAAAACCGCTAAACGTTTGGGATTACAGCCAAAGAAACTAGGTTTATTTATGAAGCAGCAGTTCAAATGGATGCTTTTAGATAAATTATAGACCTAAGTCATATTTCTCAATATATAAAACTAATTAATGTGGGAAAATAATATTTGGATGGGATTCCAATACATATTATTACAATTAAAGCGGTTCAAGTTGAAGAAAGGCACCTTTTGGTGTCTTTTTTTATGAGTAAGAGATAAAGCCTAGATACTTATAAAAATAGGTCACAAGACTCAATCACGGACTGAAAATTCTAAACCATCTTTTTATTCCCTTTCGACATAATATGACAATATCCATATATATAATTTGTTATTATTAACTTGGCAATCTTACATTTTACATAATTGGAGGAACAAACGTGGGAAAGATATTTAAGTTTGGATGCCTAGGAATTATAGCTTTATTTGTAATCGGAATAATTGCTATGGTTGCTGGTGGTGGAGATTCAACAGAAAAAACTTCAACAGACAGTAAAGCAGTATCAAAAGAAGGTGTATCTTCTGATGTAAAAATCGCTGTAGGATCTATGGAAACAGTAGATTCTGTGGGTAATGAATATACAAAAGAACAAGCACAAGGTGTCTTTAAAATTTTAGAAGTTACACTTACTAATAGCCAAAAAGATGCTATCACTGTTGATGCTAATAGTTTTAAGTTGGTAGATAACAAAGGTCGTGAATTCACATATTCAACACAAGGCCAAACATCTTTTGACTTAGCTAATGGTGGGAAAACTGACTTCTTCTTAAAACAATTGAATCCTGGTCTAACACAGACAGGTAAAATTGTATTTGATATACCAAAAGATGCTGAAGGACTTTTCCTAAAGGCTAGTGGCGGTATGACAGGTAAAGAAATTAATTTAAAAGTAGAATAGTTGAAGGCACTCGAAAGAGTGCTTTTATTTTTCCTCAATGACCAAAATTTCTTCATGCGGTAAAATAATATTTGGATGGGAGTCTAATGCATATTATTAAAATTAAAGTGGTTCAAGTTGGAGAAAGGCACCTTTTGGTGTCTTTCTTTTATTTTCAAAAGGACCTGCTCAATTAATTCTTAAATACATAAGGTAAATTAAACCCATTAAAAAGCATGGAATGAACCCTAGTTTTAACCTCTTATCTAAAGGAGGCACTAATATTATGGGATATGGTGGTAGTTGCGGCGAAGGCTGCGGTTTTGCCGGAGGATTCGCTTTACTCGTTGTACTCTTTATACTATTAATTATTATCGGATGCAGTTGCTTCTGCTAAAAAAACTATTGGAAAAGACACTCTTATATGGGTATCTTTTTTGTATATTAAAAACCCACCTATTTCTGTAGATGGACTAAATGTAATTTTGCACAATTAAACTATAACAAAATCATTTATATCTAAAGTGATTAAATTTAACTTAATAACCCTAATACCTTAATAATCTCAATTGTTTTATTATCATTTATTTTAAAATGAAGCCTTTTCCCTATACGTTCACTAATTACAATATTTCCAGAGGTCAATTTACGCAAATGTTGTACAATCAAATCTTCTGTAATTTTTGTTTGCTTACTTAAATCAGAAACTGACAACGATCCATATGTAACCAATTTACAAACAATTGATAATCGAGTAGAATTCCCTAATAACCCCAAAACTTTTATACTTTCTGTATAGAAGCTAAAATCCATATGAAAAGCCTGTAACAAATCTTCAAACCTCCTAAAATAAGACAGATAACAACCAAAATATCTTAACATAAAAATAGTAAAAAGAACCCCAAAATATACCAATTGTTCATTGAGAAAAATGATACTTGAATGGGAGTCCAATACATATTATTAAAATTAAAGTGATTCAATTTGGAGGAAGGCACCTTTGGATGTCTTATCTTTTGTACATTATATCTATTACGTGCTCATTGATTTTTTATATGCATTTGATATAATTACTGTATTAGTATTATAGTAATACCTTGTGTATATAATAAAAGAAGAGATGCGCTAACATCTCTTCTAGTAACTGCTACCGTCAGGGTGGTGGTTATATCATTTATTTTTTACGAAACCCACCCTTTTGCTTCCGACGGCGACGAGGAGTGGGTTTTTTGTTATCTTTTTCTAAAATTTGTTTCCTAAAAACATACGCAGAAATTTCACGTACAATGGCTTTCACAAATTCTTTCAGAAGCTCAAACAAAAACTCCATAGGTATATCACCCCCTTTCCTTCCAAATGGAAAGAAGGGATAACCAATCACCCTCACAATATACAGTTAATTCTATTCTATCATACTAGTACAATCCCACCAATATAAAAAAGACTACCATTACTGGCAGTCCTTTTTGGGTAGTTTTAGAGATTTTCATTATAACATATTAATATTTAAATAATAAATATACATTTCCCCAAGATACTATGAATTTTTTATAATTCTTGATTTCTCAATCTTCGTTGCATGATCATATAATAATTAACAAATAACTTTAAAATTATTAATTCACTAGATTATTAGAAAAAGATGGTATCCATCTAATTATTTGGTAAAATATAGATATCCATTTAAGAAGGTAAAATTAATATAGATCAACTAAATAACGTAAAAAAATGTTTTATTGCATAAAAAAAGACTCCATTACTGAAGCGCTCAAAAATAAAATAAAATAAGTAAACGAATTAAAACAAATAACAGAATATTTAACTATATAGATAAAATATAAAAAAATCTATATATAATAAACATTACATGTATATACCCTATTTATTGATGCTATAATAAGTTTACTCGATGATTGTTATATTTTTTTTGGTTTTTAAGCAATACAAACACCTTCTTAACACCAAGTGTACAAGTAAAAGGAGACATCTTAGGGTGTTTTTTTTTATGCATTAAAAATCCTCACCATCCTATGAAAATGGTAGGGCCTTTAAAACAAATAATAATTGCAACTATATTAACTTTACATTACATTAAGGTTAGAGAATATCATACTAATAAAGTGCTAAATAGTAGGTGGGGAAAATGGAATTTAATAATTTGGGTATTACCATTAAAGAACTTAGAATTAAAAAAAATATATCACAATCCGAATTATGTCATGGAATATGTTCACAAAGTCAAATTAGTAAAATCGAAAAAGGTGTGATTTATCCATCTAGCGTATTGTTATATCAATTATCAGAAAGACTTGGTATTGATCCAAATAATATATTTGCACTAACTCAAAACAAAAAAATAAAATATGTAGAAAATGTAAAATGTGTAATAAAAGATTGCTTAAAGCAAAAACAATATAAAGAACTTTATGAAATAGTGAAAAAAGAGAAAGATGAAAAAAATTTCCAAACAAAAGAAGATAAACAATTTCTACTATGGCATGAAGCAATTGCTATATTTGTGGTAGATCAATCAATAAAAGCGGCTTTAGATTTTTTAAATAACGCATTAAAACTAACTGTAACTAATGTTGATTGTTTATCAGAAAGAGAAATAGATATTATGCAGACAAAGGCTATATTTTATGGGGCAAATAAAGAATATGAGAAAAGTATTAATATATTAAGAAAATGTTTAACTAACTATAATAAGTTAGATTTCCCTAAAGATAAAGAAATTAAATTAAAAATTATTTTCAATTTAGCAAAAAATTTAGGTCATGTAAATCAACACGAAGAGGCAATAAAATACAATGATATGGGCATCAAACTAGCTATAAATCTAAATACTTTATATTTATTAGGTGAATTATACTATGGAAAAGCTTGGAATTTATTAAAACTTAAACAATATAATGAAGAAGATGTTGCTGATAACATGAAAACAGCATTATTTATATTTAAATTAACAAAAAATGAAAGCAAATTACAAATAATTAAAAAAGAATATTTTGAAAACGAAAATAACCACTCATAATTTCTTAAAAACTACTTACAAAGCTCACAGGAAAAGTCCCTATAGTTTATTAAAATTAAAGTG
Organism: Bacillus thuringiensis; assembly: GCF_001182785.1. Classification (NCBI taxonomy): domain Bacteria; kingdom Bacillati; phylum Bacillota; class Bacilli; order Caryophanales; family Bacillaceae; genus Bacillus; species Bacillus thuringiensis. The sequence goes on from NZ_CP012102.1 coordinate 28,881, forward strand.
GTTCAGGTGGGAGGAAGGCATCTTATGGTGTCTTTTTTTAAATAAAAAATGTCCTACATTTTTATATTTTAACCTCACCACATTCCACCCTTACCAAAGAAATAAGCTCGTAATCCAAGCGCAGCTCCCTTATCTTTTTCATACCTTTAATATACAAAGTTAGAGTATTCCTGATTTCCCTTATGGATAAACTCCCATTTAGATTGCAGGCGATGCTGATGTTCCTGGTGCATGTACTAATAGATATTCTCCTTTATTAGTTCAGTGAAGTCTTTATCAATAATGCCAGAATGTCCTGTAATACCGTAATTAGAGTCTGGTGTAATAACAATGTCACCTTTTTGCACCCAATCATCTGGTATGTTCCAAGATGAAGTTACTGTTCCAGCACGTTCTACGCCTTGCTTTGGATTCTTTTGTTTTTCTGCTTCTTTTCTTAAAAACTTAGCTTTTTTTTCTTCTGTAGGTATTCTTACAGCTTGTATCATCAAGCCCTTGTGCTTTTAAGGCAGCTCTTGCTTCCGCAACTCTTTGCTGAGGTGTTTTATCTGGTCCGATATCATTTTCATTTTATCCTAACGCCTGAAGTAGAGGTTCCCTTTTTTCATTGAACTCTTTTTCAGCATTAAGTGACATCAATTTCTGTCCCAAATACGTACCGACTAGATAAAAATCTCCCTGCTCTGTCTTTTTTCCATTGGAAAAATATTAAACTCAGCTTTAGGAAATAACCTAGATTTTTCTCGTATCGGTGTCCAACCAAATTCTTTTACTTTCCTGATAAATGGATGATCACTATTCATAGACATATACCATTCCACATACCCTTTATCTTCACAATATCTTGATCTTATTTTTCTCCTAAAGAAATCAGCAAACTTTTTTACTATCACTTGTGACTTATGAGTAAATTGAAAGTAACCTCCTGATTCATAACCATTACGCCATACCATACCTAAAGCCTCTGAAAATGCATCTGTTTTAATAAAATCATCAATCCAATTCTTTTCTATAAGATTATTAACCATAGAATCTTCCCCTTATATTTTATCATTCTAATCAATTGCAGAATAAAACAATATCCATATAAACAAACTGTATAATTTCACGTACTATATCCAATATGTAAAACCAAATTCAGCAATAAAGCATATTCTAACCATCCATTCCCTTATCCTCTAACCAAGTAAGGAATAAATCCCTTATTTATTCCTCTATCTTAGTAAGTCATTCCCCCAAGAGCTAAACAATTTCAAGTTTTTCATCTGTTCTTCGCGATTAAACTTGACTAAAGGTCTTGAGGTTTTTATCATGTGGGAATGTTTAAGGAAAACGGCTGGAAGGCAGATTTATCCCCTACTTTGAAAGATCACAAAAAAGTAATCAATCAAAATAGATGGATAAGCGTCTTAGTTTTCGCCATGCGGTCACTTATAAGGTATCCGTATGTATAGACCCTGCTCACTCAGCGATTTTCACCGCATACATCCTTTTGCTATGGCTTGTCCTTGTAATATCGTCCCTACAAGACAAACTGAATGTATTCCCTAGCACCGTAATGCTAACGATAACCACCCGAACCTTTTAGGGATTTGTCCCTGGGCAAGTTCTCGCCCTCCCTCACCAGAAGAACAGGATTCCAATGAGGGGTGCTGTTTTTGTAGGCGTATACTCTGTACCCCCTGCACGACCAACAGCTAGCCACGCCATAACACGTTCCCGCTAAATGTATAGCAGCACGGAATTACGGCTTATCAGTTTTTATTTACGTGGTATCAGGCAATTCCACGCGAACAAAAAACAAAAAGGCATCTCTAATTCCTGAATATCCTGTAGATCCACAAGACTTCTAGGTTTAGAGATGCCCGTTATAGATCTTTTGACTACAAAAAATACAATTCTAGCACTTACTAGTTGAATTTTAGTCAAATAATAGATAAAATGGGTATATCAAAGAAGCCTCGTGAAAAGGCATAGTTGTTTAAGGTTAGTGGTGGTACACTACTTAAACGTTAACACTGCAGGTTAATACAGTTAATTTCTAGTCAAGTGGTGGTACACTTGCTAGAGCTAGTCATTCCCGCTAAAGGTTGGTAGCCGTTAGCATATGGGAGTGGCTTTTTGTTTTATGTTCATATTCAATTGTTTTTAATTTTGCTCGTTTGATCTTCATTTATGTAAAATATCAAATTATGTTTTGTTTTGTAAAATGATGCTTGTTGTGTACTACGTTACAACAAGCTTTATCCTTTGTAAACTTCTGTATTACGAACTTTTTTCAAAATATCCCTATTTCCCTATTTCCCTTTTTCTATTTATAGATATAGGGATATTTCCCCTTTTCCCTATATCTATATTTCCCTATTTTCATTATTTTTTCGTCCACTAACTTCTCTACGAAATTACATATTTATTTCTTAACTATCTCTACTTCATACATCAAAATAATCTTTTGATACCAACGTTTTTCTTATTAATTACTAACTCTATGATTCTATTGCATATACCGTACATCATTGTTATAATTTCTTTAGAGATATAGAAATATCCCTATTTCTATAGTTAGAAATATCCCTATTTCCCTATTTCTATTTTTCCCTATTTCTATAAAGGGATATAGGGAAATTTCAAAAAAATATAACTGGAGTGTTAAAAATGGCTATTACAATTACGGTAGGTAATTACAAAGGTGGAGTCGGTAAAACCACAAATGCTGTATTGAACTCTTATGAATTTGCTAAAAAGGGTAAGCGTACATTACTCGTTGACCTTGATCCACAAAGTAACGCAACAAAATCTCTGATGTTAACAAAATCCATTCTTAACCCTGATGACATTGTTACAGTAGAAAGAACATTAATGAAGGGAATACAAGAGGGCAGTTTAGACGGCTTAGAAGTAGAGATTGTGGAGAATTTATACTTAATTCCTTCTTACGTTGATTTTCAAGACTTCGCAAAATTTCTTTATAAAAATTGTTCTTCGGAAGCGGAAGAAGATCATTACTTTAAAGGGTTGCTAGAAAAAATAAAAAATAAATATGACTACATATTTATCGATGTTCCTCCAATGTCGCTAGAAGTTACGAAAAACGCCGTTGTAGCTTCTGATTATGTTCTAATTGCTCTACAAACGCAAGAACGTTCTCTTACTGGTGCAGAAAACTACGTAAATGAACTTATCAAGTTAAAAGAACTATATGACCTTGATATTGAAGTAGTTGGTATTCTTCCTGTCCTATTAAAAAACAATGGTAAGGTTGACGAATATATCATGGAAAATGCTCGTGAAATTTTCGGTGAAGAGAACCTATTCAAAAACATTGTCCCTCAAATGGAACGTATTAAAAGATTTGATGTGAATGGTATTACTGAAAAAGATAGACATGATATGAATGTAATTGAACTATACGAAAAGATTAGTGATGAATTATTATCTCGTATTGATATGTTTGAAAAAATGAAGGTTGGTGTGTAAAATGGCAAGAGCTCCTGGTTTGTTAGGTAGAAAGAAAAGTAACTTTGAACCTACTGAGCCTTATGTACCAGAACAAGGACAAGCTGTAGTTGAAAATAACGAGGTACCTGCTGCTCCCTCTCAACCTAAGACAGAAGAAAAACAAGAAACTCGAAAAGAAAAACGAAACGAAAAAGCTGAATCAAAAAAGAAATTTAAAAATCAGCAAGGTAGTATTAAAATTTCTAATCAATCAAAAGAAGAACTTGAAGTATTAATGAAACTTACAAACACAAAATTTACTTATGAAATCATCGACTTACTTATAGATCGTTATGTAGAAAACGAGCTAACACCTGAGCAGAAAAGGAAGTTTAAGCTTTTAACAGAGGTGTAAAAAAATATAGAAATATCCCTATTTCTAAATAGGGATATTTCTATATTATCACTTTTTCTATATATAACCCAAAGATCGTTTTAACTGTTTGAGATAAAATACTAAATAAGAGTGTTCAATTTGGATAAAAAATACTTGATAACTGTAACGTCTATTCAAGAAGATTCTAAACCACAGAAAATATATAAAAGTATCGCCTGAAACAATTAATAAAATAAAAACCATTTGCACAATGAAAGACATGAAATATTAGATTACTACATTTTTAATAAATTGAATGCACATGAGCAGAACATCCTAAATGACATAGTGTCTGATAAAAAATAAGCCCTATTTATTTTTTATGTCTATTTTTAGTACAGTCGTAAAAATTTAAAAGAAAAGCTTCCATGTCAAAGGAATGAGAATTAAATGACTGATAAATATAAACCAAGAATATTTTGTATTTTTTTTAAAATTTACGGAACCGTTGAAAATAACATTTGAAATCCAAGCTCCCAAAATTGTGACTACTACAGAAAAAATATACCAGGTCACATTAAACCAATCATGTGAAACTGTTGGATCATCTGTAGCCATAACAAGGATAAATAAAATAGGATAAGCAGCTATATAAACTAGAAGATAAGAAAAAAAATACAAAATATATTTTGCTACTAATTTTCCTTCCATAAACTCGACTCCTTATGTAAATCTTATAATTTAAGAAAATATTATCAAACTTCCACCACAGCTTTTTCTTCTTCCTTGAAGCAGCAACTTCATCCCGAAATTTCTGCATTAATCTCTTCATTTCCTGCATCTCCTGTAGTGTCTTCATAAGCGTTTCATCTCAAGCTTCCACTCGCTTTAACTTCCTCGTTACTCTGCTTTTCCTGCTCATTCAATCAATTTTCCATCGCAATATACCTTGAATCATTTCTTGCGCCATAACGCCATACTGTTGCTGGAGTTGCTATTGAATGTGGAATGGGATTAGATTCGTTCCTTGGGATTCCTCTGTCTCCGTATTTGGATTGGTAATTTTAAATCGTTGCGTAATCATTTTCACTTCCTATTTCAGTTTCATAGCAGCATGCTTGCTGAGTTCAATTAATTTTTCAATCACCATAGCGTCATGCTCTGTGGATTGGTGTCTACCACAATTATCCTTCTTTAAAGCGAATCCCTCGCGCAGCAATACTTCCATACTAGCAGAATAAACAATTTCGTCCGCCATAGCGTTGCACATCTCCTAGTGACAGTATTCCATGATGACTAGGAGATTCTTACAAATAAAAAAAGGACCTGTACAGGCCTTCTCAACTCAACTATATACTTTCTTAATCAATCGTCAAATATAATAACAAGCCTATACAAAAGAAAGATGCTAAATTATCAGAAATAACTTTTTTCATTTTAGTTTCCTCCATACTCTTGTATGCTTCCATTTTTTACTATAACAATATTTTATATCGCTTTAGCGATTTTAACAAGCATTTCATAAACAACGTCATCATTTGAAATACGATATGGCCGTCCCAGTCCTTGATATGGAACTTAATCCTCGTGCCTGGCCACCTAACCATACTCAACAGCTCTCCGCATAGCGCTACAACGGATACATTTAGATAAATTTATACTGCATTTTAATCTCATCTAAATTGCAATTAAAAATTCAATTCTATAGAACGGAGCGATTATTTATGCCTAAACGCGGCGACGAGTTCTGCTGTAATAATTGTGGTAGATTCTGTATTTTCGATCTAGACGATGATGAATTTACATCAAATTTATCCCATAATATAAGCGTGTACTTTGGTTACACTAGTCCATTTGACAATGAAAAGGTGGAATTTACCCTTTGCGAATTATGCCTATTCGAATTTTGGAGAGAGTGTAAACATAAACCCTCCTCCGAATATCATAAGAATATTGTTGAAGGTTATGACGCTGCCCGTTCAACTAAACATCCTTATCATGAGAACCTTTTTATAGAAACATACAAAAACTTAGAAAACGTAAAGAAAAAGTAATTCAATTTTGAATAGACTGCCTCTCTAAGGTCGGGTTAAGGTATGTGTTGTAATAAAATTTTTAGAGTTGTATGGATTACAAAAAGACGCATTTAGATTGATGCGTCTTTTCGCGCTGTTTCAAGATAAGCATATAAATAATGTTAAACAAAATCGAATTAATTTCTTGTTTTTAAACATGTAATACCTCTCAAAATTCATTGGATATTCTTAACTTCAGTTCATTATATACAAAAATCCTTATATCTTATTTTAACAAAAATACCCAAATTTATACAATATGCACATTTGCATGCCTTATTAATTTCCATGAAGGTTAAGAAATTCCTACAAATAAAAAAGCCCCAATTATGGCTTTTTTATTCTATGTTGCAATTCCTGGTCATAACCTGTTATCCTTGTAACTCTTCCCATCTTCAACCGTATAACTGGGTGTCCTGTTTAGTTAGGGAAGAGTTGCTATATTTTTATCGCAAGACTCTCCATGAAATTACTAATTGAAGAAGCTTGAAAGATGCGTAAATTAGAAGAACTAATCTCATAATGCTTATCAGTAATAATAAGGATTGACGGAAAGAATTTAGATCCTTTAGGCTGCCATAATTCGTTATGCCATTCCTGACTGTGAAAGTATAATTCATACCTGTTGATTTTATCTTGCATAACTTTTTTACTGTAAACTGACTTCTGTACCTCAATGAAAAATGGAGATCTGCGCCATATTGTGAATGCATCAGGTTCCATATAATCCTTGCCATACTTTGGCTCAACTTTAAATAGCTTTGGGTTTTCATAATGAATGAGTTGCTTGTATACGTCCACAATACCGAGAAAGTGGGGAATCTTTTGGCTAGTTTTCCGAAGTGTGCTAGGTTGAGGAAAATACATGTAGGGTTGCTGCGAAATATTTGCATCCACATGGCCATCTCTTCTTAATCGTTTCATTACCGTATTACAACAAGTAACTGCATTCTTTAATCCTTGAAAATGCAAATCTATAATATCATCACGGGACATGCATCTAAATCGTTTCAAATCGTTCAAAATGATTTTATCTCTACTCATCATAATCTAACACCCCAAATAATGGATTCTCTTTTTGTGATGGATTCTGAAGACTCATATCCTCTTTCGGAACGCGGTAAGGTTCAACAATTTGTTTCGCTTTGCTTAATTCTAAGTAAGGAGCTTGCACTTTCTTTAATCCATTTAACTTTACTATCATTTGTCCAGATTGCTTCAAGTGTTCGGAACCCGGTGTACCCATGATATTACTGTTAATCGTACTATCACATTTAAATCCCATCCTTACCGTCATATTCAGTTTTAATTTACCGTCTAACACTTTCGCATCTGGCCTCTGCATACTGAGTATCAGAAAGACTCCAAGCGCCCTACCGACTGCTGATATTTTTTCAACTGTATTCATACACTCTTTTTCATCTTGCAACATTGCTACCTCGTCAATAGCAAGTAAGATATATGGTTTCTGATTATCAGTATTTAAATTGTTGTATTCATCAATGTGATCCACTTCATACTCTTCCATCAACTTTCTACGTTCGCGTATTTCCTTCCACACTTTCTGAAGCATAATCTTTATTTCGATTTCTTCCATACAAACCTCTTTTACGTGCTTTATTCCTTTGAGAAAATGAAACTCAGAGTTCTTCAGATCCCCAAGGTACAAATGTAATTTATCAGGGGACATGTATTGAATGAGTGTGGACAGCACAACACGTACCATACTACTTTTACCACTTCCTGTTTCTCCTGCAATTAGTAGATGTGGTGTATGTGAATCAAGCATGTCATATACAATCATGTTTCCTAATTGATCCCGTCCTACCACAACAGGAAGACTATGTTGTTTTAGTAATGGCTGCCATTTCTTATAACTGTAATTGTATAGCTTCAGTCCCGCATCGGAATGAAATACATTCAGTACAAATCGTTTAATATCACCTTCAATCGTAACATTACGTCCTAATATTTGTTGAAAGCAAAACCATTTCTTTTCAATGTTCTTCGGATCCAAACCGTTTGGAATAGTAAATATATATCTAACACTTTCTTGTGTGGACGATATGTTATGTATCTGTGGGAAAATAGACACTTTCCCGCCCCTTGTTTGATGATCTACATATAAACCTGCTTTTCCAAATACCTCTATAAGCTGATTCTTTAAATTTTGTTTATGAAACCAGTCCTTTACAAATCCCATATCCTTCCTCCTTAAAACATCATTACAATTCGGATAAATACGTAACCGATAAAACAAACTCCACTTATTCTCATTCCGTGATACATTCCATCGCTTACAAGTTTAGCTGCTGCAATGTGATCATTCTTTACAAGATGCTTCTCTAATATTGCTCCTCCAATTGTGGTTACTCCTAAAGCTCCTAATAAAATAAACGTAGTTAACATATAAAACCCCCCTCTATAAACAGAATTATAAACGCTGATGGTACATGGGTTTATCGGCTAAAAACCTTGGTAGTGTTACTTTGATAGCTAACTTGATAACTACTTTGATAGTACAAATACTAGTTACCTTGATAAAGCATATGGTATACAGCTTGTACAATTTCTTACTTTTTTTCCTGAGTTTAAAAAAATGAGAAATTGTACAAGCTGTGGATGAGGTGATAAACGTGTTCGGATTGGGGAAAAATCGCACAAAATTTGGTCGCTATTTAGATTCAAATGAAATAGCACAAATCGAATTAGAACGAACATCAAAATTAAGTACAGGTACTGTTTCTAAACTGTGTAACGATAAAAAATATAGACCGAAATTTTCAACGATAACTCAAATCGTTAAGGGATTAAAAAAGCTAGGGAAAAATATAGATGAACATGATTTTTGGATGTAGCTTCGCTTAAACAAGTGAGGCTATTTTTAATTTTTTTGAAAAAACCTCTTCATAAAAGAACATACATTCGTACTCAATAAGAACTAACGTTCTGTTATTTAAGGGGTATAACGGTGTATGACAATTCAATATTGCCGAATCGAATTGTTTTATGTGTAGATCTTCGTAGCTTTTATGCTTCAGCCAGCTGCATCAAAATGGGATTAGATCCACTTCACACAAAATTAGCTGTCGTTGAAGATGTGAATAGAAATGGATCAATTGTGTTGGCTACGACTTCTGAGCTGAAAAAATTGTGAAATTGGAGCAATATAATGTATCTAACATAGAACACTTTTCACCTCATGTCTTAAATGACTTGTTATTCTGGAGCAATAATTTTGTTTCTGGTGCAAAAATAAAGTAAAAGAGAATAAAGCATATATATTCCTAACGGAATCGTATCTTATGCTACAAGTCCAAACAATTGATGGACGAATTCTTTCTGATTTTGGATAATCTGTTCTTTTTTAATCATATGCATGGGTTCTACTTCAGAAAGAATGGATATAGTTGTGTCAAAAGATTTGAGCCCTAGCATAGAACGGATACGCTTCTTTATAAAACGATGATCTTGTTCTACTATATTATTCAAGTACTTTTGTTGTCTAAGTTGCATACCATCAGGTGTGCTTTTTTCTTTTTTCAACTGTTCAATTGCTATAGGATAAGCCGGATTCTTATCGACTGTTATCACACGTTGCTTTGAAACATGAAAAGACCGCAAAGCTTTCTTGAAAAAGCGCTTTGCAGCCTTTTGGTCTCTTGTTTTGCTTAGACAAAAATCGATTGTGTTTCCTTTCGAATCAACAGCACGGTACAGGTACATCCATTGCCCTGTAACTTTTATATATGTTTCATCAACTCTCCAAGAGTCATTGGTTTGCTTGAGGTGACGACGAATTCGTTTGTCCAATTCAGGGCCATACTGATAAACCCAACGCATAATCGTAGTATGAGAAATAGATAAACCCCGTTCCTTCATCATTTCCACCAAATCACGAAAACTGAGGTTATACCGTAGGTACCATCTTACCGTTAACAAAATTAAATCAGGCTGATAATGCTTCCATTTAAACAAATTTTCCTTTTTCATACTGATCACACACCTTTTCTAGAGTAGTAATATCAGTATGTCCAAGTTTTATAGATTTTTTGCACTAGAACTAGAAATTTTATCTTCTATTAGAATATTAATTTTTAAAAATATAAAATATCAGAAAAATCTTTTTAAAGTATAGACATATGAAGAATTATAGATATATAATAAGTGTCAGATGCAATTGATTGGAATATATTGTGACATATTATAGTTAATTAGTTAATTAGTTAATAAAAGGATATTTATTTTTATCAATTAAGTTCAGAGTAGTGTAATTCTATACTTTAAAACAAAAGCAATAAAAAACTATGCGCTATATACAATAACTAAAAAACATTATAGGACGGAGATTTAAAATGAATTTTTCGTTATGTGAACAAGAAAAAGAAGTTGCTATTCTTATTGCACAAGGTTATACAGACGTTGAAATCGCTCACAATTTGTATGTTAGTAGAAGAAGGGTAGGGGTTATTATTGCATCAATTAAGTCTAAATGTAAAATATCTTCTCGAGTTAAGATAGGGATTCTTGCCTATCACTTAGGATGGTTACATTTTGAAGAAATTATAAGGGATGATAATTAATTATGCGAAAAAAAGTGCCTTATATTGAACAGATGGAGCACAGTGAATGTGGCTTAGCTTGTCTGGGTATGATACTAGGTTACCATGGGTATCATGTAACGTTATCTGAATTACGAAATAAATTTGGAACATCTAAAAAGGGCACATCTCTTTATCATTTGTTGGAGATGGGGGATTCAACTCATCTGAAAGGAAAAGTTTATAAAGCAGATTCCGATGCATTAAATAAAATTCCATGCCCTGCAATTATCTTTTGGGAAAATAAGCATTATGTTGTTCTTGAGCAAATAGAAGAAAAATATATTTCCATTGTTGATCCTCTTAACGGGAGACGGAAAATTAGTATAGAAGAGTTTAGTAATTCTTATTCCGGGTATGTTCTCAAGTTTGAGCCAGATGAAAATTTTGTTACAAAAGAGAAGAAACTAAAACTTAACTTTCTTGTAAAACATATACTAATGCATAGGAAAATACTTATAAGTATTCTACTCGTATCCTTTTTATTGCAAGGAATTGGATTAGTCATTCCTAAATTAACGCAATGGGTTGTTGATAAGGTCATTGTACCTCAGAATACAGAATACATAACCATCATGGGACTAAGTGTGCTCGGTCTATTTTTGTTTCACCAAACATTCTCTATTCTTCGTGGATATTTAATAACTAGGCTTCAAACATTAATGGATTCTTCACTTATGTCAGCTTTTATCTCTAAATTATTTAGTCTTCAATACTCATTTTTTGAAGCAAGAACAAGTGGAGAACTTATATATCGAGCTAATTCAAATGTAATTATTAGACAAATTCTTTCTTCTCGCGCAATTTCTCTAATCATTGACATGATTTTGATTGTTGGATACGCAATAATGATGTTCTATCTACAGTGGAGATTAGGGTTGTTAGTAGTACTACTCTGCAGCATTATTACTGGTATCACATTATTAAGTACCCGTTTGATTAAGAAATTATCAGATCAAAACCTTACTGTGCAAACAAAAACACAGAGTTATTTAACAGAGAGTATTCATGGGATTTGTGATGTAAAGGTTCTAGGTGCTGAAAAAAAGGTTTTTAATCACTGGCATCAGTTATTTCATAATCAGTTGAAAACTTCTCAAAAACAAAATTTTCTTTCTACTACTCTAGAGTCCTTTAGTGCTGGAATACAATTTATTACTCCCCTTATTTTACTTTGGATTGGTTCAATATTTATACTAAAAGGGGAATTTACAATAGGTGAACTACTTGGTTTTTCGGCACTTGCTACATCATTTATGGTTCCTATCGTTTCTATGGGAACCACTTATTCTCAACTTTTATTTTTAGGAGCATACATACAGCGCTTACAAGATGTGATGGACAGTGAATCAGAAAGTATAGATGGTCATAAATTTGAGGATTTTCAAGGTAAAATTGAATTCAAAGATGTTTCATTTAAATATGATTATTTTGGAAATGAAATTCTTTCTGAAATCAATTTAACTATTGAACCGGGAGAAAAAGTTGCCATAGTTGGACCATCGGGTTCAGGGAAAAGCTCATTGGCAAAATTACTGTTAGGGCTGTATTCACCCACTAACGGTCACGTCAGCATTGATGGGAGATTACTTGAGACATTGAATTTGCACGCTTTACGTAGTCAAATGGGAGCTGTTTTACAAGAAACTAGATTGTCTCATGGAAGTATAATAGAAAATATTCAAATTTTAGATAAGCAAATCCCTCAAGAAAAAGTAGTACGAGCATCTAAGCTCGCAGACATTTATGAAGAAATCCTTAAGCAACCTATGGGCTACTATACAATGATATCTGAGGGTGGCAGTAATTTTTCAGGTGGTCAAAAACAACGGCTTCTTTTAGCTCGTGCTTTAGTCAATGAACCAAAAATATTAATTCTAGACGAGGCGACTTCAGCCTTAGATAATCTTTCTGAATCACGCGTTCAGCAGAATTTACGAACATTAAACTGTACTCAAATCATCATTGCCCATCGATTATCTACAGTCATAGATGCAGACCGTATTGTTGTTTTAAAGGATGGGAAAATTCAAGAAATGGGAAATCATCAAGAGTTGTTAAAAAAAGAAGGCATTTATCATCAACTATACACTATTCAAGAGGAGAATCGAAATGAAGAAGTGGCAATTTAAATTATGCAATATAACTTTAATTTTTACTACTATTATCCTTTTTACATTTACTTTCAATAAGTCTAGTAATGCACAGACTGAACATGACCAATTAATTATGTTTACTGACTCAAAAATTTCGAATGAAGTAAATCAATTTCTTGAGAAAAAATATCCGGATTTGAAGAAAACTGTAATTCCTGAAATTGCAGTGGTTAAACTGGAAGAAACCAACAACAAACAGTATTCGAAAGCAATCAGTGAAATTAAGGGGAAATTTCATAATGAAATTGAATCTATTGGACCAGAGAGTAAAATTATTAATCCAAAAGAGAGTAGCTTAAACGCTATTATTTCTAAGGAGGAAATTGTTCCTTCTTCTACCCAAAATATAGAAGAAAAGGCAAAACTTTATGAAGTATTGGGTTGGGATATAAAAAAAATTACTGAAGATGGAAAAAGTTTTAAAAAGCAAAAAGGAAATCATAATGTAAAAATAGCTCTAATTGATAGTGGTATTGACTTCAATCATCCAGATTTAAAAGATAATATTATTTCTAAAGGAAAGTCATTTGTTCCCAATATAGATAATACTGATGATAACATGGGGCATGGTACTATGGCAGCTGGCTCTATAGCAGCTAACGGAAATATGCTAGGCGTTGGTCCTAATTTAGGAATTATTCCTTATAAAGTTATGGATAATTGGCAAGATGGGGCTGAATCAGCTTGGGTCACACAAGCAATTATTGCAGCTGCAAATGATGGAGTAGACGTTATTAATTTAAGCTTAGGTACTTACAAATCATTAAATAAACCAGAAGATCAAGTTGTCATAGAATCATATAAACGTGCTGTCAAGTATGCTCATAAGCGTGGAGTTATTGTTGTGGCTAGTGCAGGCAATGAAAGTTTGGATAATACTAATCCAGCTCTTATAGCAGAAAAACGAGGTTTTTCCGGTGATATGCAAGTGCACCTTCCAGGTGGTGGGGTTCCATCCTTACTTACTGTTTCAGCTACTGATAAAGATGATTTACTGTCATCTTATTCAAACTATGGTGGGATTTCTGTAGCCGCTCCTGCTGGAGATTATGGTCCAGAGTGGGCTACTCAGCAAAAGTTAGATCCTTTTTCTATGACATTAACTACTTATCCAACTAATTTACCACAACCGCCGATAAGTAAAGCTTTAAACTTACCTGAAGGTTATGTATTGATGGCAGGAACTAGTGTTGCAGCACCAAAAGTATCTGGAGCAGTTGGGGTTCTTATCGCTGAGCAACAAAAGAGTGGACGAAAGCCTCTAACATTAGCTAAGCTAGAAAAAATATTGAAAAATAGTTCAACAGATTTAGGAGCATATGGAAAAGATCCTAAATATGGATATGGCTTAATAAATGTTAATAAAGCTTTAGAATTTATCAAATAAGGATTATTTTTAGGCTTCTAATAATGAAAAAGCATAGATATACTAGGGTCTTTTCCGATAATTTTCTTAAAAGACCTTATATTCTTTTAAGGGTTCTGGTGCAAAACTCCAAAACGCTTGTAAGTAACCTCCTAAACTTGGACATGCTGATACTAGTACTCTAACAAAGGATGTGATTGATATGGAAAAGCAAAATCTATTCAAGTGGAAACATTATCAATCGGATATTATTTTATTAACCGTAAGATGGTACCTACGGTACAACCTTAGTTTTCGTGATTTAGTCGAAATGATGGAAGAACGTGGGCTATCCCTTGTTCATACAACTATCACGCGATGGGTTCATCAATATGGTCCCGAATTAGATAAGCGAATACGACGTCATCTCAAGTCAACCAATGATTCTTGGCGAGTCGATGAGACGTATGTGAAAGTCAAAGGTCAATGGATGTACCTATATCGTGCTGTTGATTCGAAAGGAAACACAATCGATTTTTCTCTAAGCAAAACAAGAGACCAAAAGGCTGCAAAGCGCTTTTTCAAGAAAGCTTTGCGGTCTTTTCATGTTTCAAAGCCACGTGCGATAACAGTCGATAAGAATCCGGCTTATTCTATAGCAATTGAACAGTTGAAAAAAGAAAAAAGCATACCTGATGGTATGCAACTTAGACAACAAAAGTACTTGAATAATGTAGTAGAACAAGATCATCGCTTTATAAAGAAGCATATCCGTTCTATGCTAGGACTCAAATCTTTTGACACAGCTATATCTATTCTTTCTGGAGTAAAAGCCATGCATATGATTAAAACAGTTGTGGATAATGAAGTCTCTATCTCCTGTTGCAATAATGTATCTTTAATATAAGGTAAATATAAGAGACGACTTAAACCAATCCCAGAAGATCCATGACACCATGCTGCATAAAAATTTAGAAACAGCAATACCAGTCGCAATGCCTGAACCAACAGGAATAATCACGCACTTATGGTGGTGGAGTAGTTTCAGGTTGAACATCTCCACCACTATAAGTGCGTGATAATTCATCTTTAGAAACTTCAACTAGTTTAGCCCCTGCTAGATGATTTTCTTTAATCGAATTTTATTTTCAAATTAGCAATTCCAATATGATACTGTATGAGCGACCCAGAGTCCACCTGCAACGGCTCCACCAACCGCACAGGCAGGACTAGTTTCAGGTTGAACATCTCCACCGCCATAAGTGCGTGATAATTCATCTTTAGAAACTTCAACTAGTTTAGCCCCTGCTGGATGATTTTCTGCTAATTCTTCAATAATTTGATTACGATTCATAGTAAAATTCCTCCTTTAATGTTAAATACAACTAATATGTTATAGTAGAAATACTATTTTTCACAGTTCGCAAATTTGTATTTTTTTGAATTACACAATAATTAATTGTGTAATCTTTAAATAAGTTATGTTCATATGAACATAACTTATTTAATTCCTTACGATGAATTTCAAGTAGGGAGTATCCATATAATAAATAAGAATTAAGTAAAAGGATTACATACTACAAGTAACACTTTATAAGTGGATTAAAAAGTAGTTTGATTACAACGATGTAGGAAAAAGAAATAAAGTTAGAAGATCTAAACTGCATGACAAAAGAGCTATCTTACTTAAACTTGGAGAGTGAAATCTTAAAAATTGTATACAAAAATTCAGGAAAACGCACAAGTCTGTTCCAATATTTAAAAAATGCAAATCTTACCTATTAAAATCAACTGTAAAATAATTCGTGTTATTTTACATATTTTATATGAATATTAATCTTAATCTTGTATTAAAAGCATTACCGTATATAGTAACTAAAGAATGTATTAGACTAGGTACTGCTTTCTCATAAAAAATTTTATAAAACCAGTTCCTTTCAGTCGGTTCTGGTGCAAAAAATCTATAAAACTTGGACATACTGATATTACTACTCTAGAAAAGGTGTGTGATAAGTATGAAAAAGGAAAATTTGTTTAAATGGAAGCATTATCAGCCTGATTTAATTTTGTTAACGGTAAGATGGTACTTACGGTATAACCTCAGTTTTCGTGATTTGGTGGAAATGATGAAGGAACGGGGGTTATCTATTTCTCATACCACGATTATGTGTTGGGTTCATCAGTATAGCCCTGAATTGGACAAACGAATTCGTCGTCATCTCAAGTCAACCAATGATTCTTGGCGAGTCGATGAGACGTATGTGAAAGTCAAAGGTCAATGGATGTACCTATATCGTGCTGTTGATTCGAAAGGAAACACAATCGATTTTTCTCTAAGCAAAACAAGAGACCAAAAGGCTACAAAGCGCTTTTTCAAGAAAGCTTTGCGGTCTTTTCATGTTTCAAAGCCACGTGCGATAACAGTCGATAAGAATCCAGCTTATTCTATAGCAATTGAACCGTTGAAAAAAGAAAAAAGCATACCTGATGGTATGCAACTTAGACAACAAAAGTACTTGAACAATGTAGTAGAACAAGATCATCGCTTTATAAAGAAGCATATCCGTTCTATGCTAGGACTCAAATCTTTTGACACAGCTATATCTATTCTTTCTGGAGTAAAAGGCATGCATATGATTAAAAAAGAACAGATTAATTTACGGAACCAGTCTATCCAACATGAAATGAAGTTTATTCATCAACTATTCGGAATGGCTGCATAAGAATAGATTCCATTAGGAATCTATATACCTCTTTCAAATAAATATAAATCTTTGCATCAGAACCATAATAAAGGGGGTTAAATGTAGTAATAAAACCCATAAAAAATAGGTGTATCAAGCAAAGTGTTGATACACCTTAAAACTGCATTGTTAAACAACATGTGTCGTCATCTAGTATATCTTTAATTATTTTAGATTCAGTATTACATATTATATGTGCTGTTTTCCAAATTAATTAATTAATTAATTAATTAATGTTTAATTGGTTTTTCCAAAGTCAAAACAGATGGAACTTGATTCGGTTGAGCTAAACGTAATAATTGATAGCCAATACCAGATAACCCTAGTAGTAAACCAGGAACTTCAATATGACAACCAACACCAGTTTTATATTTTCCTGCTTCTTGTTTTTCTTTAATTACATTCATAGCTACCGCATGAGCCATTCTATTCCATTCTGGTCGTTCGAGTGTACTACCTGCCATATGGAACAATTCTGAATTACCTAAGTCACCATGACAGAGAGAATGACAGCGTCCCATTCCAATTTCAACAGTTGTGGATAATGAAGTCTCTATCTCCTGTTGCAATAATGCATCTTTAATATAAGGTAAATATAAGAGACGACTTAAACCAATCCCAGAAGATCCATGACACCATGCTGCAGAAAATTCACTCGATTTATGGTGTGAATTTCTTAAATCTGCCCAATTACAATTTTGTGAATCATATAAAGAACGATCATATCGAATGGCCTCTAATGCTGTTTCAAAATATTCTTGTTTAGGGGTTAGCTCGTGCAAACGTAACAATGACCAAGCGATACCACTTGTTCCGTGTGAGAAACCTCCTAGCATGGATTGACTGGAAGGATCTAACCAACCAACTCCTTTTTCTGTAACCACTTTATTTTTAAGTAAGTGATCGCCGTAGTTTTGAGCAATTTGAAGTGCTTGTTCACTATTGAATTGCTCATAAATATTTAAGAGAACTTGGATAATTCCAGCACTTCCACCCAGTAAATCATAAAATTTATCATTATCTACATTTTTACCAATGTTGTTTATCGTATTTTCAATATATAAATTCCAATCTTTATTTTCTCCATACAAGGCATCAAAATGGGAAAGAGCATATAATTTTGATGCTTGCCCATGAAAGGCACTAGCAAATGCTTTTTCATGAATAGGCTGTTGTAAAATGGATTCCATTGTTTGCAGTGCCAATGTATTAAATTCTTTCTCACCTGAAACCTTACCTAAATAGGATAGGAACATTGCAATTCCACTTAAGCCATTATATATTCCTCTATCTAAAGCTGCAACTTGCCATTGGCCGTGATAGTTAATTCCAAGACCAATCCAAGTAGCATCATTATAGGAACCGTGAATAGCTTGCTCCAATAATTTATATCCAATATTTTTTGCTTCTTCTACAAATAATTCTGTGTTTACCTCTTTCAAATCTTCCTGAAGATAGTTAGCCTCTTTAACAATAATTTTTTCTCCTACGTTACTAACAAGCGAAGCTTCAATCCATTTCGACTGCTCTTCAATATTCTCTAATGTAAGATTTTTAATACGTTCAACTGATATGTCATAGCTTGGTTTTTCAAAATAATTAGGTATTTTCTCGCCTGAGCTAGCAAATAGATCTCTACTACCAGGTTTTGTTGTGAAAATTGGAATATCTCCATTAAATATGTCTTTTTTCTCAAAAGGAATTTGACGTGTATCTAATACAGTGAACCAGAGTCGATCCAATAATTTTTCAAGTTCTACACAATCTCTCATATAGTCTGGATGTTGTGTTTCCAAAATGAAATTTCCATAATATTGAGTAGGTCGTACTACAATTCGAATGTCAATATCTTTAAACTTGGCTAAAGGTCCATTTTCACTAAGAAGTTCGGATTTATTGTCTAAGATAATTTGAGTAACATGCTTAAATCCTTCAATAATCAAATCCACATGCTCTACCGCTTCTACCGGTTTCCCATTTAACTTTGGAACATTATTGGTATTTATATCTATGTTTACTTTTTTACGTACAAAACGCATTTCATCTGTGCCTTCATTCTCAGGTCTTAATAGAGGTATAGGCAATTCTTGTTCTTTTGCACTAACCCCACTAATATCAATACCATAACCATCTACAGTTTTAAAATATAAGTGCGGAAGTAAAGCTGTACCAAGAACAGAGTCTACAATCTTATATTTTGCTCTTACTTCAGCTGTATCTTGAATATTTAATAGAGGTGGATGATGAAAAATAGTTTCCAAATCTATTAATGTCGGAAATTCGCCATGGGCCACTATATTTTCATGGTGAAAATCAGTACCATTTAAAGCATGTAAAATAGCTAAATATCCACCTAAACGTTTATAATAGTTTTCACTTTGTTCCTGTGTCTCACACTCTTTATGTTGAATACATTCCTCCCAAGCATATTGATGACGATTTAAAATCTTATATCCTTTTAGATGTGGCGTAAATCCTTTTTCATTTATCCAATCTAATAATTCATGAAAAAGAATTGATACAGTTAAAGGCTTTGGTTTGTATAATATTTCTTTATTTTGTGCAAATTTAAATCTCATTACAGATCGACCTTGCTGGTGGGAATCGCCCAACCCCGCACTTATAGATTTGAGAGGCGAATCATCTACGTTTAAAGATTGATTAATTTGTTCCCAGTCCTCTTCAAAACGAGTTAATGCTTCAGTTACTGCCGTTACATAATAACCTGTACGTATCATTAAAATTCTAGAAAGAACAGGGTATTCTTTGTATATGAATTCTAGAGCATTAACATCCAGTAACTTAGTTTTTACAAAAGATTCAAATCTCTCTTCGGGCGTATCTCCCGTTAATTCCTTTAATTGTTTTGCGATATATAGTTCTAATGTAATAGTTCTGGCACCTATTTTAGTTAACCCGTCAACTAAGTTATAAATAACGGAAGATAGTAATTCATCCCAATCTACTTTTTGCGAAAGGAAAGGATGCTCTTGATAAAATTGATTTAATTTACTTTTTGCCCACAGAATAAAGGGACGAAAAGCTAAACTTATATCTAATTGATCTGACGCTTTTAATTCTTGTTCCCGATTAATATTAAAAGCCTCATCTATCCAATTCATCCATAAAGGGTGTTGATTTTTATTTAGCTTATTTTTTTGTAACCATTCTTCATTTTCAGATGCTTTTAGTGCTTTAATAAATAGCTTTTCATCTAATTGCTCCATTTGGATTCTCTTGTCCAGTGAATCATCATTTAATAAAGTCATCTCTTTCCATTTATTCCGGTAAACGTGGAATTCTTCTTCAGTTAGACTAACTTTATCAATCTCATCGATTCGTTGAATTCTCTCTTTTATAGATAAAGATTTAAACAACGCGGTCGAAATATAGGATAATGGCTTCATGTTAGTATTTAGATTCAATTTACTCGACTCTCCATTTCAACATATTGTTTTTTTAGTAACAAAACATTATAAAAACACCATAGTGTAAATTATATAATTTACACTATGGTGTTTTTGTTACTCTAATATTATTTGACAAGTATTAGCAGGAAAATTTAGAAACAGCAATACCAGTCGCAATGCCTGAACCAACAGGAATAATCACAGGCGAAAGGTGGAGTAGTTTCAGGTTGAACATCTCCACCACCATAAGTGCGTACTAACTCATCTTTAGGAACCTCTACTATTTTAGCCCCTGCTGGATGATTTTCTTTAATCGAATTTTATTTTCAAATTAGCAATAAAAATATGTTAATTCATGGGCACCCCATGCTGCAATCGCAATACCACAAGCAGGAGTAGTTTCAGGTTGAACATCTCCACCGCCATAAGTGCGTGCTAATTCATCTTTAGAAACTTCAACTAGTTTAGCCCCTGCTGGATGATTTTCTGCTAATTCTTCAATAATTTGATTACGATTCATAGTAAAATTCCTCCTTTAATGTTAAATACAACTATTATTGTATAGTAGAAATACTATTTTTCACAGTTCGCAAATTCGCATTTTTTTGAATTACACAATAATTAATCATGTAATCTTTAAATAAGAATTAAGTAAAGGGATTACATACTACAAGTAACACTTTATAAGTGGATTAAAAAGTAGTTTGATTACAACGATGTAGGAAAAAGAAATAAAGTTAGAGGATCTAAACTGCATGACAAAAGAGCTATCTTACTTAAACTTGGAGAGTGAAATCTTAAAAATTGTATACAAAAACTCAGGAAAACGCACAAGTCTGTTCCGATATTTAAAAAATGCAAATCTTACCTAAAAATAATTCGTGTTATTTTACATATTTTATATGAATGTTAATCTTAATCTTGTATTAAAAGCATTTCCGTATATAGTAACCAAAGAATATATTAGACTAGGTGCTGCTTTCTCATAAAAAATTTTATAAAACCAGTTCCTTTCAGTTGGTTCTGGTGCAAAAAATCTATAAAACTTGGACATACTGATATTACTACTCTAGAAAAGGTGTTTGATCAGTATGAAAAAGGAAAATTTGTTTAAATGGAAGCATTATCAGCCTGATTTAATTTTGTTAACGGTAAGATGGTACCTACGGTATAACCTCAGTTTTCGTGATTTGGTGGAAATGATGAAGGAACGGGGTTTATCTATTTCTCATACTACGATTATGCGTTGGGTTCATCAGTATGGTCCTGAATTGGACAAACGAATTCGTCGTCACCTCAAGCAAACCAATGACTCTTGGAGAGTTGATGAAACATATATAAAAGTTACAGGGCAATGGATGTACCTGTACCGTGCTGTTGATTCGAAAGGAAACACAATCGATTTTTGTCTAAGCAAAACAAGAGACCAAAAGGCTGCAAAGCGCTTTTTCAAGAAAGCTTTGCGGTCTTTTCATGTTTCAAAGCAACGTGTGATAACAGTCGATAAGAATCCGGCTTATCCTATAGCAATTGAACAGTTGAAAAAAGAAAAAAGCATACCTGATGGTATGCAACTTAGACAACAAAAGTACTTGAATAATATAGTAGAACAAGATCATCGTTTTATAAAGAAGCGTATCCGTTCTATGCTAGGGCTCAAATCTTTTGACACAACTATATCCATTCTTTCTGAAGTAGAACCCATGCATATGATTAAAAAAGAACAGATTATCCAAAATCAGAAAGAATTCGTCCATCAATTGTTTGGACTTGTAGCATAAGATACGATTCCGTTAGGAATATATATGCTTTATTCTCTTTTACTTTATTTTTGCATCAGAACCATTAAAAGGGTTAAAAGCCTTTTCTGGAATGAATAGTTACTAGTAAATTTTAATTTTTAGTACATACAATAGCTAAGGAATTGTCTTTAGTATTTAAGATTTTTTTTACGTTAAAATGATTTTCTAAGAGTTCATTTTTAATTTCATCTTTTGTGAAGAATTTAAGCCAATCGTTAAAGTGAAATACTTCATTTTCTGAAGTAATGTATATCGTAGTATTTAAAAGTATATTTTCAGGATATTTTTTATTTGATATTAAATTTAAGCAAGCATCGTCGATTATAATATTACCCTTATCTAAAGGGGCCCATAAGTTTATTTCGTTATATTCTTTAAATTCATTTACAGGAGGAACATCTAAAATAATAATACCGTCTTCAGCCAATAAATTATAAAGTCTTAAAAGCAATTTATCTCTTTCTGCTTTTGAAAAAGTAGCAAATGTTTTATATAAAATAATAATGATATCAAATTTTTCTTCAAAGGAAACCGTAAAAACATCATCACAAATATAATTAATATTTAAATTTTTGCTTGTAGCCTGTTTTTTTGCATGAGAAATTGCTTTTTCAGAAATATCAATTCCTGTAACATTTAACCCAGTGTTATAAAGTTTTTCACAATATAACCCAGCACCGCAACCTATATCTAACAGGTTTTTACCTTTAGAGGTATAACTATTTATTAATGTTACATATTCTTCGATTTGATCAGAATCCTTACCACCTCCAGGAATATTTGGATTTAAATAAGAGCTTAATACAAAATCAGAAAATTTTTCTGATGTCCAAATATTATCTTTTCCAGGTTCAAAAGGTTCACATGAAGAATTGTTTTTTAAGATTTCAAATAATTTATTCATATTAATTTAGTTCTCCTTAGTTTTTAAGAATAATTTTTTTAATTGATTGAATGAAATTTGTGTCAAAAGATAATAAGGAAGTTTTGTAACTTCTACTAGCAAACCAAGATAATAAAATTATTACAAGAATAGAAAAAGCAATTGAAATCAATATTTCGTATATTGATACTTCTGGTGTAGTGATTCTTAGCATCATTGTAAATGGAGAGAAGAAAGGTATAAAACTTGTGATTTTTACTAAAGAATCTTCTGGTGAATCAATATTGAATATAATTAAATAAACAGGTATAAAGAGTAGAATGTTTATAGGCATAACAGCTTGACTAATATTTTCTAAATTTGTAGTCATAGAACCTATAATCATTGCTAAAATAATAAAAGTTGTGAGGCCAATGAAAATGTATATTAAACTTAAAATAAATACTCCAATAACATCTTCGTTAATCTCGAAATTTAGATTTTCAAATAAAGATTTACCGTCAAATACAAAATAGCATGTAACAATAGTTATTGTTATAATCAAAACTTGTGTTAGAGCAGAAGCGATTAAAGCTAGGATTTTTCCCCATAAATGAACTATAGGAGAGACGCTTGTAATAATCATTTCCATAACTTTTGAATTTTTTTCAGTAGCAATTTCTAGAGCTGCTTGATTAGAATAATTCAGGGTTATTATAAACATAATAAATATACTTATATAAGCAATCGATTTTATTAATTCTGATTCCTTTGAATTATTAGGCTCATCACTATTTGTAAATTTTTCTGTAACTACATTGCTAGGGCTTCTTAAATCATTAATTTCTTCAGGTGTTAATTTATATTCAATCGATTTATTTGTGAACTGAATTTGGGATAATAATTGTTGAAGTCTATCTTTTTCTACCTGTTCAATCGAATCATTATAAATTACCTTTGCATTTAGAGTATTATTTGGATTTGAATCTATTAAATAAATATGAGAAATATTGTTCGATTCTAAAAGTTTGTATGCCTCATTTTTAGTAGTTTTTTTAAATGAAGCGTCTGGATTGATATAAGGCATATTTTCTTTTATTGTACTGTATATATTATTATCGGACGTTACAATGGCAATCGATTTTTTCTCATAATCTAAAAAAATTTTCTCGATTTTATCTATGTTCATAATACCAATGATACCAATAATAAAAATAAGAGAAACAAATATAAAGGAGTTACTTAAAATTTTTTTTAAGTAAGTAAATTTAAAAATAGTCCAAAATTTATTCACTTACGTCACCTGCTTTTTCCACTGTTTCTTTTTTCATTATTTCAATAAAGATATCTTTTATTGTCGGTTCAAGAATTTGAAATCTTTTAACAAAAGACTTTTTTGAAATCTCATTAAAAATTAACTTACATGTATTCTCGTCTGTAACTTTCAAGGTTATGGTATTATTATAAATCTCCAGATTTTTAACTCCATTAATTTCTTGAAGGTGTGAAAAATCTTCTTTACTTTCAATAATGATATGTTTATATTTTGTTTTAGACTTAACATCATCAACAGAACCATAAGCTTCTAGCTTTCCACTTTTTAGAATGCCAACTTTGTTACAAAGTTCTTCTATGTGTTCTAGTCTATGTGAGCTAAATATTATCGTAGTTCCTAAAGTATTAAGTTCTTTTATTGCTGCTTTCAATAATTCTACATTAATGGGATCTAAGCCACTAAATGGTTCATCTAAGATTAAAAGTTTTGGGTTATGCATTATACTTGCTATTAATTGTATTTTTTGTTGATTACCTTTTGATAAATCAGAGATTTTCTTTTTTTTGTTTTGAAGTATTTCAAATTTTTCTAGCCAATAATCTATTTTCACTTTTAACTCTTTTTTTTTCATATTTTTAAGACTGCCCATATAAATTAGCTCTTCTTCGACAGTTAATTTTGTGTGAAGACCGCGTTCTTCAGGTAGAAAACCTATCTGATCAAAGTTATCTTTAGAAAAGGGCTTTCCATCAAAGAAAATTTCCCCTGATGTTGGAACTAATAAACCTAAAATTAATCGAAAAGTAGTAGATTTTCCGGCACCATTTTTCCCCAAAAAACCAAACATATCGCCTTTTTCGAGTTCAAAACTAATATTTTCTACAGCAGTGAAATTTCTAAATTTTTTAGTCACATTTTTAACTTGTAACAACAAACTAAAAACCCTCCTTGTATTTGTATAATGAATATATTTAAAAGTTTTATAAATAGAAAAAATTTTAATAAACTATTCTTATTTCTTTATATTTAGTTGTGTTATGGGAAATTTCACTTGAATTTTCGAAAACTATGCTTTTATATTCATCAATAGATAAGTTTTTATATTTATCTATTACAACAGCAAAAGCAGCAGCTACTTGAGGAGGAGCTAAGCTTGTGCCGTAGCTCAAAACCAACCCTTTAGGTATACCATTATAATTCGGATTATTTTTTAAAAATGAAGATTCTTTTCCATAAGTTATTATCATTTCAGAAAAAAGAATTTTATCATCTTTTGCTATCCATTCTCCAGAAGGAGCTATAATATTTACATTTTCCCCGTGATTGGTATAACTTGTTAAATCATTATGCTTATCAGAGCTACCAACGTTTATTACGTATTCAAGGTCACTAGGTAAGTGAATTATATGAGGATACTCGTCCATATTTAATCCGTTGTTACCAGCAGAAGCTACTATTAAAACATTGTTATTTCTCGCATAATTAATGGCCTTTTTAAAAGAATTAATTATAATTTGATCAGATTCAGTTTGGGAATTTTTATAAATTCCCAAACTTATATTAATAATATCAACACCATCGTCTACAGCAGCAATAATTGCTTTTACTAAATTCAAAGAATTGGTAATCTCATTGTCCATAACTTTGTAAAATTTATAATTTGCACCTTTTATCAAATTGTCTAATATACCAAAAATCTGTGTTCCATGCCCAGTGTCATCTTTGGTATATGCTGAAGAAACAAATGACCTTCCTTGCACTATTTTATCCTTCAAATAAGGATTAGTAATATCAATACCACTGTCTATGATGCCGATAGTTACTGTATCTTTTAAATGATAAGGTTCTTTATTTAATAAAATTTTTTTATAATTCCAATTAAATTCATTAAGTGTAGGGTCTAATATACCTTTTAATACCATAAATAATCACTCCAAATTATTTAAACTCACACGGAGTTTCAAAAAGTAAAATATTAGGTAATTTATTATCCAACAATCTAATTAATTGATATCCTACTCCTGAAACGCCAGTAAATAAGCCAAAAGAATCTCCTTTTAAGCCTGAGTATACATTATAGGTTTTTAATGTACGGTGCGTGTTAAACATTGATTTAATGATATAATTAACTTCTTCTTCGTATTTTTGAGAACTTATTAAATTTTTATTTTTCATCTGAATTAATAATTCTAACAAAGCAGAATTTCCATGACATAGAGTATTATTATTTTTCAATGAAATACTTTCATTGCAAAGATTTAGGAAATTAGAGGAATGATTATTGAAAGAAGAAATTCTTGAAATTTCTATACCTAAATCTCCTTTACACCATCCACTAAAAAATGTATTTTTCGCTTTTTCGCTCTTCCACTTATTATTAACTATATATGAATCTTCTTCTGCTACTATTTTCTCAATATCATATGAAGTGAAAGATCCTATTAAACTATTAATGTAGTATAGAGAGCTATTACCATGTGCAAAACCAATAAATTCAGATTCTTTAAACTCTATTTTCTCAGCAATTTCAAGTGAAAAAGTAAGGTATTTCTCTATTTTCGTTATTTTATATAAAGCGTAATATACCGGAATCATATTAAGACTTCCATAAATCCAATCACTATTTGATAAAATTGGTTTCTCCATTGCTTCATCAGCAAGAAGAATAGCTAAATCTAGGCTATTTTTTTCTTTCAATAAGGAATACTCTACCAATAAAGGATAAATCATACTGGTCTTACTGAAAAATGCATTGATCTTTGAATCATTTTCTGTATTCAATATTAAATTTGATATATATTTCCTATAAGTAAGGTTAGCTTTATTATTATTTAAATAATCATTTGCTACTAAAAAAATATAAACCCCTGATAAACCATTATATAATCCTTCTGATAGTGAAAGAACTTCAGTTTCAAAACCATCGTTAATATCAAGAAATGTTAAAAAACTATCTTTTTCGCTAATAATTGCATTCTTTATAATATATTCATTTATTTCATTTATAAACCCACGGATAGCTTCTTCTGAAATTGAGTCCTGTTTATTCTGTGAATAATCCATATTTGTATAATTTTGGAATTTAAAATCCTGGAAAGTACTTTTTACAATATTTAATTGCTGTGAAATTGTATTTTTATTCAAATGCTTAATTTTTCTAATAACTATTTCTAAAGGAGTTTCTTTAAAAGAATTTTCTATTTTTTGGTTATCATTAGTATATAAGTGTTTTTCACTGGTATTAATAAAGAATTGTGGTATATCACCTAACATCATTTCTTCAAATTCATATTTAGCGATTAATTTATTGTTATATGAGTACGCCCAAAGATTATGCAAAACTTTTTCTCTTTCAATTGCATCCTGCATACAACTTGGATGATAAGAATATCTCAATAAATCTGTATATTTTTGAGTGGGTCTAACTATCTGTCGAACTTTAATATTTGCAAAATTTTTCTTTATATATATTTCAATTTCTTTTTTGTTTTGTTCTATTTTCTTTAAAAAATTTATAAAACCTTCATATATATATTTTTTGTATTCTATATAAGGATAAATCTTGCCATTTTTAGTTGGAACATTATTACATTCATCTATATAAGATTCATCCCATTCATATCTCATTTCATCCGTGCTTGGATCTTTTATTACTAGAATATTAAAAGGGAATTTATGTCTACCAAAACTTAAACCGCTTAAATCAACCCCCTGATTAGGTTCCATTGAGCGCTCTTTCATAATTTTTATAGGCAACATACTAGTCCCAATTACAGATTCAGCTAATTCATTTCGAATAATACTTTTTAATTCTTGATCGTAGTATAAAGGAGCTGGCTCGTGGAAAAAAGTTTCCATATCTATAATTACTGGGTGGCTTTTATATGCAATGATATTCTCGTAATGGAAATCACTTCCATTTATAATGTAAGCTAATCCTAATAAAGACCCATAATTTGTGTAAAAATCAGCAGCATCTTTAGACGATTCTAAATCCTCTTGTTCAACAAATTCTTCAAATGCATACTTTTCTTTCACCAGTCTCCTTGGTATATAAAAATTACTCTCCATATGTTTATTTAAATACGACATAAATAAATCAATTTTTTTAGCAATTTCTAAGTTTTTAGGTTTATACACTATTTTTTGTTTATTTGGGAAATTCAAGATTGATACAGATTTTCCTCGATCATGAGTATCCCCCATCGCCATATTTATCGATGTAATAACATTTTCTTTTATACCTAATTGGTTTTTAAATTCATAAAAATTTTCATCTAAACTATTGATTAGCAATTTAAAGTTTTCTTTAAAATAGTTGGTTCTTGTGATAATTATCTTTATTGCGTAGAGATAATTATTATAAAATTCTTTGATTTTCTTAACGTTTCCAAAGCGTATATTTAGATATGATTGAAATCTTTGATATTTATCTTTTCCAGTTAATAAATTGGCTCTTTTATAATCATTCATATCAGATATAATAGTTTGATTCATTAAAGTCATAATTTCTGAAATGTAAGCGTCTGTCACATTAATTAAGAATTCTTCTTCAAATGAAAAATATTCATTTTTTTGAGTGGTATCATATATGAATTTTTTGACATCCTGAATCAAAAAACGAGCAGAGTAGTCTATCGTTTTTTTTGAATCTTCGAGTAAATAAGTTTCTTCATATTTATCTATGTATGTATAAAACTCTTGAATCCATGGATAGTCTTTATAAGAAAAACTTTCACATAAACCTGACTTCACGTCACCAATGCCAGCTGTAAATGTATCGTAATTAGAATATTGTTGAGAAATCATAGCATCTATATCTTTTTCTTTTAATAATGTTTTTCTTGAAAACCAGTTGCTGGTTTTGATTTCATTAGGACATACTAAGTTATTCTCAGCTCTTTCATTTATAGTTAAGGATTTAATAAAATTATTTTCCATGTTAACCTCCAAAATATAAAATGGTAGCGCAGATCACACTACCATTAATCAATATTTTTATAAGACTTTTAACATTGTACTGCAGATGCAAATAAACCGACGCCAGCACCAATACAGAAAGCAGAACTTGTAGTTGTAGGGCTAATTTCAGCCTCAACACCAGTATCATCTTGTAAAGCGTACATTTCTTCTAAAGAAAGATCTTCAAATGAAGGTACAACTTCTTTATTGTTAGTAAACATATTAAAAACCTCCTCTATCATATTCTAGTTCTAATGAAAATAAATTCATTACTTAACATTTTTTAATAGTTAAAGTCGTTAGAGCGCCTAAACCAGCACCAACACAAAATGCAGAGCTTGTAGTAGAAGGTGAGATTTCAGCCTCAACACCAGTATCATCTTGTAAAGCATACATTTCTTCTAAAGAAAGATCTTCAAATGAAGGTACAACTTCTTTATTGTTAGTAAACATATTAAAAACCTCCTCTATCATATTCTAGTTCTAATGAAAATAAATTCATTACTTAACATTTTTTAATAGTTAAAGTCGTTAGAGCGCCTAAACCAGCACCAACACAAAATGCAGAGCTTGTAGTAGAAGGTGAGATTTCAGCCTCAACACCAGTATCATCTTGTAAAGCATACATTTCTTCTAAAGAAAGATCTTCAAATGAAGGTACAACCTCTTTATTGTTAGTAAACATATTAAAAACCTCCTATGTAATATTTTAGTTATAATAAAAATAAATTCATTATTTAGCATTTTTTAGAAGTTAAAGTCATTAGAACGCCTAAACCAATAAAAAATACAGATTTTGTAGTAGATGATATTTTATAAAACTTTTAGCATTTTACTGCAGATGCAAATAAACCAACACCAGCACCAATACAGAAAGCAGAACTTGTAGTTGTAGGGCTAATTTCAGCCTCAACACCAGTATCATCTTGTAAAGCGTACATTTCTTCTAAAGAAAGATCTTCAAATGAAGGTACAACTTCTTTATTGTTAGTAAACATATTAAAAACCTCCTCTATTATATTTTGGTTTTAATGAAAATAAATTCATTATTTAGCATTTTTTAGAAGTTAAAGTCATTAAAACGCCTAAACCTACACCAATAAAAATGCAGAGCTTGTAGTAGATGATATTTTTATAAGACTTTTAGCATTTTACTGCAGATGCAAATAAACCAACACCAGCACCAATACAGAAAGCAGAACTTGTAGTTGTAGGGCTAATTTCAGCCTCAACACCAGTATCATCTTGTAAAGCGTACATTTCTTCTAAAGAAAGATCTTCAAATGAAGGTACAACTTCTTTATTGTTAGTAAACATATTAAAAACCTCCTCTATCATATTCTAGTTCTAATGAAAATAAATTCATTACTTAACATTTTTTAATAGTTAAAGTCGTTAGAGCGCCTAAACCAGCACCAACACAAAATGCAGAGCTTGTAGTAGAAGGTGAGATTTCAGCCTCAACACCAGTATCATCTTGTAAGGCATTCATTTCTTCTAAAGAAAGATCTTCAAATGAAGGAACCACAGAGCGTTTTTCTTTGTTTTCAAACATATCTTTCACCTCCTTGCAATAATTTCCACTTAATGATATAACAGAAATATTCAAAAAACAATATATTTTGGTAAAAAAAGAATAATTTTATATTATTTGTTAAAATAAAAAACATATTTATTATAAATATGTTAGTATTGTAATGTAAAAATAACAGAAATATACAAGGAGTTGAAAAAAATGGATTCTAAAGTTTTATTATTATCACTGGTGATTTTCATTGTGTGCATGATTTTATATGTTTCTTTAAACAAAGTATTGAAAGAAAAGAAACCTTTGAAATCATTGTTAGAACTTTTAATAGGTATTAGCCTAGTAGTTTCTTTAGTTTATCTTTTTCTTTAAATTTAAAAATGATATTTTAAGAAGGTGATTTTATGGACAACAAGAATTCTCTAATGCAACTAATTAAAAAAATTGAATGGCCTAAAAGATTAATTATTCTTTCTATTATTATATCTTCACTTAG
Organism: Bacillus thuringiensis; assembly: GCF_001182785.1. Lineage (NCBI taxonomy): Bacteria > Bacillati > Bacillota > Bacilli > Caryophanales > Bacillaceae > Bacillus > Bacillus thuringiensis. The sequence continues at coordinate 59,952 of NZ_CP012102.1, forward strand.
CAGTCTTGTAGGCTTATTTATTCCTTTTTATACAGGGAAGTTAGTAGATGGATTTTCTGAAGATATATTAAACTCGAAATTCATAACTTTATTTGTAATAGTTTTCTTATTAAATGCTCTTTTAGGAGGGCTTGGTCTTTATCTATTGAGCAAAGTTGGAGAACAGTTTATTTATTCAATTAGGAAAACTTTGACTAATCATATCTTACATTTAAAACTTTCATTCTTTGACAATACTGAGAGTGGTAATATAATCAGTAGAGTTACCGATGATACAAATGTAGTTAACAATTTTCTAACTCAAAAATTCCCCAGTGTACTACCATCCCTGATTTCTTTAATCGGATCTTTAATAATGTTATTAATTTTGGATTGGAAAACTACAATTCTTACACTTGTATTAATTCCAATAATGTTTTTAATAATGACTCCTTTATCTAAAATCGTTCAAAAAGTATCGTTTAAGAATCAAAATGAAATGGCAGATTTTAATGGGAACTTTAACAGGGTTCTAAATGAAATTCGTTTAGTAAAAACATCAGTCACAGAAGAAAAAGAATTCGCTAAAATTTCTGATAATCTAAATAATATTTTTCTATTAGGATTACAAAAAGCAAAGATTTTTTCCGTTATTCAACCTATATCAGGCTTATTGATATTATTAACAATTGGATGTATCCTTGGCTTTGGAGGAGTGAGGGTTTCTACGGATGAAATTACTACTGGTGTTCTAATTTCAATGATTTTTTATGTAATACAATTAACTGGGCCATTGGCTAATTTATCAGCAGTTTTAACAGAATATCAAGAGGCAAATGGGGCAAGTACTAGAATAGCAGATATCTTAAAAATAGAAAAAGAGGAATACGAAAATGAAATTAACAACACTTCTATTGAACCAATGACCTCTTTTACAGATTTAAATATTAAGTTTGAAAATATACAGTCCAGTTATTCTGAAGAGAAGGTTTTAAAGAACATTTCATTTGAAATTCCGCATAATAAAACTACCGCTATAGTTGGACCTTCTGGATCTGGCAAAACAACTATTCTTAATTTATTAGAAAGATTATACCCTATAGAAGGAGGAGATATAAAAATTGGAAACCAATCTATATATGATTTTCCATTAAACGTTTGGAGAAATCAATTAGGTTATGTAATGCAAAATAATACACTAATGAATGGAACAATAAGAGAAAATATTTTATATGGAATTACTCAAAATGTATCAGATGAAAAGTTAATTTATTACTCGAAATTGGCGAATTGTTATGATTTTATTATGGATTTAGAAAATCAATTTGATACTCAAGTCGGGGAAAGAGGGCTGAAACTATCAGTTGGTCAAGCCCAAAGAATTAATATCGCTCGTAACTTTATAAAAAACCCTCATATTTTATTGTTAGATGAAGCAACTGCTAGTTTAGATAGCGAAAGTGAGCAAAAGATTCATGATTCATTAAATAATTTATTAAGTAATAAAACTACAATTATAATTGCTCATAGACTTTCTACTATCAGGAATGCAGATAATATTATTTTTTTAGAAAATGGAAAAATAACTGGTCAAGGAACGCACGAAGAATTGATGTTGTCTCATAAGAAGTATAATTATTTTGTTAATCTTCAAGATTCATCAAATGAATTATCTTCAGTTAATTAATTCATTATTAATATAGGCGAAACATTTATATAGAGTGGTTGGGATAATTCACGATATTCAGCTGAATCCTTCTTTTTTGAAAATATATAATAATGCTGTAATGAGCTATGTATCCTAAGACATCTAAAATGTCCAAGGAATATTTTAATGTAAAATCTTTAATAAATAAATAAAGACAAACCTCTGTATATTGAACAATATTTATGTCAAATACGGAGGTTTTTTATTATGGAATAAATATTCGTTAATTTTTCGGGATATAATTATTAAAAACATAAACTATGGGAATTAAGAGTAGTTGCCAAAAAAAGTGCAACCACACATATATATAAATGTTCATTAATGCTAATTAAAAGAACTATTACTGAGTTCTATATCATTATGTAGGGTAATCACTAAAAATTAGAATTATGGAAGATTATTTATAAGCTATAAGAGTATTGATTACAATCAACTTGTGTGTAAGCACCCCTTTGAGAAAAAAGAAACAACAATTGATTTAACAACCAATGTCTAATCATGGATTTTCGGACACAAAAAGAGTATTCCATCTTGATTTTAGAAACACTTTATATTATTTAATTACGCGTCTCAGCAAATCCGAAGTGCTGATTGTATATGAGATGAGTTATTTTCCTTTCGATGAGCTAGCAGTAAATGTCTTCTTTTAAATTGTATCGAAACGATATTAGAAAATTCATTTATCCTAACGTTTGATAAATCATATATAGAATGAGGATGCATATTTGGAGATGATGTTTTAGCAACTACGATTCTAAATCGCTTTTTACATCATTCCATAACGTTCAACATTAAAGGTGAATCATATCGTATGAAAGAAAAGAAAAAAACCGGTATTTAACCAGCCAATCATTTATCTATTTAATTATAAAATGAGAAATTTTATTCAGATATTATCGGAAATTTAAATTGATTAAAAAATTATTTAAAGTGAGAAGAAGAGTAAATTTATATATAATCAAATGAGTTCGTATGTATATAAATATGAGTTATAGTACATTTCGACAAATACAGTTGTCAAAATGAAATGTTTAGTTTACAATTTAATTAAAATATAAAAGGAGAACAAATATGAGGAATCGAATTAAAGAACTTCGAGCAAGATATAATATTAATCAGACGCAACTTGCTCAGAAGGCAATGGTTTCAAGGCAAACTATTTCTTTAATAGAAAGAAATGAACTTATACCATCTTTATTAACAGCAGTAAAAATTAGCAAAGTGTTTGATCAATCAATTGAAGAAGTATTTCTATTTGAGGAGGAAGAGTTATATTGAGAAATTTTAACTATATGAAATATATATTTTTAACGATGCTTATACTTTTTGTTATTCCAGAAGGTATATCTTTTATTATGAGATTCTCAAAGGAATTAAGTAATTATGATAATAAAGCTCTTATTGCAGTAATTTTGATGACAATATTCCTACAAATAATTCTAGCATGGTTTGTGACAAAAAATTTAAAAAGAGCTGCATCTAACAAAATTATATTAGACAGAGATGTGAGTGATATATCAGAAATTAATTACAATAAAAGTTTGAATTATTCAAATATATCTATCTCCTTAATTATTATTTTAAATTTAATTTGTTTATTTTTCATATCAAGTATTTTAGAAGAAATAAATAATAAGTTATTTTTGATGTTTATCCCATTATTCTTAACAATTTATTTTCTTACGATTTATTCAAAAAAAATTCAGGCTATTAATAGTACAGCTTTGAAAGAAAATGACATCGATTATATTGAGAAGTATATGGGTAATTTAGATGAAGGAGAAATATATATACATTTTAAAGTGCTATTCAAAAATTTTTACTTAAATAATACTTTATTATTTGCGGTGATTTTAATATTATCGATATATTCTTTAAATAATCATTTGGATTACTCGCTACCACTCATACTACTAATAATTCTTTTTAGTATTAATAATTTATATTATCAGTATCAATTAAAGAAAAATTATGAAAAGTAGATATGTATTGAGAAGGATTCGTTAATAATGTAAATTTACTAGCATTTAAAATTCATATAATTGGGAGAGGTTTTATGATTATCAAAGAAATAAATTTGCTTAGCAATGAAAAATTACAAAAAAAATTGCAAATAGTAAGTATCCCATTATTCTTAATATTATTTATTCTTTTTTGGATGATTTCCAATATAGAAAGCCCATATAAACGACTAGTGGTTCATGACATAAATGAGATATTTCTTTCAACAATTATTCTTGTGTCAATTTTTTTATTACATGAATTAATTCATGCAGTTCTATTTAAAATGTTTTGTCCTAGCTCAACAATAAAATTTGGATTTAAGAAAGGTATAATTTATACTGAATCTCTAGATTCTGAATATTCCGTAAAAAAATTCATTGTGAGTTGTGTTACACCCTTCATCATAATTTCATTATTATTGTTTTGCTTAAATTTCGTGAATATATTAACAGATAATCTATTTATACTTATTGCAACTTTACATGGAATAAGCTGTATAGGGGATTTTTACTGGATTTACATTTTGCGGAAATATGATAATAGAAAATATAAAGTCGTACCAACTAAAAAAGGTATAAATATTGTATATTAAAATATCGGTTCTGGTGCAAAAATAAAGTAAAAGAGAATAAAGCATATATATTCCTAACGGAATCGTATCTTATGCTACAAGTCCAAACAATTGATGGACGAATTCTTTCTGATTTTGGATAATCTGTTCTTTTTTAATCATATGTATGGGTTCTACTTCAGAAAGAATGGATATAGCTGTGTCAAGAGATTTGAGCCCTAGCATAGAACGGATACGCTTCTTTATAAAGCGATGATCTTGTTCTACTACATTATTCAAGTACTTTTGTTGTCTAAGTTGCATACCATCAGGTATGCTTTTTTCTTTTTTCACTGTTCAATTGCTATAGGATAAGCCGGATTCTTATCGACTGTTATCACACGTGGCTTTGAAACATGAAAAGACCGCAAAGCTTTCTTGAAAAAGCGCTTTGCAGCCTTTTGGTCTCTTGTTTTGCTTAGACAAAAATCAATGGTGTTTGCTTTCGAATCAACAGCACGGTACAGGTACATCCATTGCCCTGTAACTTTTACATATGTTTCATCAACTCTCCAAGAGTCATTGGTTTGCTTGAGGTGACGACGAATTCGTTTGTCCAATTCAGGGCCATACTGATGAACCCAACACATAATCGTAGTATGAGAAATAGATAAACCCCGTTTCTTCATCATTTCCACCAAATCAAGAAAACTGAGGTTATACCGTAAGTACCATCTTACTGTTAATAAAATTAAATCAGGCTGATAATGCTTCCATTTGAATAAATTTTCCTTTTTCATACTGATCACACACCTTTTCTAGAGTAGTAATATCAGTATGTCCAAGTTTTATAGATTTTTTGCACCAGAATCGACTGAAAGGAACTGGTTTTATAAAATTTTTTATGAGAAAGCAGCACCTAGTCTAATATATTCTTTGGTTACTATATACGGTAATGCTTTTAATACAAGATTAAGATTAATATTCATATAAAATATGTAAAATAACACGAATTATTTTACAGTTGATTTTAATAGGTAAGATTTGCATTTTTTAAATATCGGAACAGACTTGTGCGTTTTCCTGAGTTTTTGTATACAATTTTTAAGATTTCACTCTCCAAGTTTAAGTAAGATAGCTCTTTTGTCATGCAGTTTAGATCCTCTAACTTTATTTCTTTTTCCTACATCGTTGTAATCAAACTACTTTTTAATCCACTTATAAAGCGTTACTTGTAGTATGTAATCCTTTTACTTAATTCTTATTTATTATATGGATACTCCCTACTTGAAATTCATCGTAAGGAATTAAATAAGTTATGTTCATATGAACATAACTTATTTAAAGATTACACAATTAATTATTGTGTAATTCAAAAAAATACAAATTTGCGAACTGTGAAAAATAGTATTTCTACTATAACATATTAGTTGTATTTAACATTAAAGGAGGGATTTTACTATGAATCGTAATCAAATTATTGAAGAATTAGCAGAAAATCATCCAGCAGGGGCTAAACTAGTTGAAGTTTCTAAAGATGAATTATCACGCACTTATGGCGGTGGAGATGTTCAACCTGAAACTAGTCCTGCCTGTGCGGTTGGTGGAGCCGTTGCAGGTGGACTCTGGGTCGCTCATACAGTATCATATTGGAATTGCTAATTTGAAAATAAAATTCGATTAAAGAAAATCATCTAGCAGGGGCTAAACTAGTTGAAGTTTCTAAAGATGAATAATCACGCACTTATGGTGGTGGAGATGTTCAACCTGAATCTACTCCACCTTTCGCCTGTGATTATTCCTGTTGGTTCAGGCATTGCGACTGGTATTGCTGTTTCTAAATTTTTCTGCAGCATGGTGTCATGAATCTTCTGGTATTGGCTATCAATTATTACGTTTAGCATTTCCAGTTTCGTTTAATTCATTAAATTCCCGTAGATGAGTAAAAAATACATATTAAATTACAAATTTAATATGTATTTTTTGTGGAGCTTTTGTAGTAATTGTAATATCTCTTTAAAGATAAATTAGATTTAAAACCTATTTGCTGCATGACTTGATCAGGCGGAGTATTCCCTTGAATATTCCTTAAAATAAAGGTATTCCGAAAATGTTGAGCAGAAATTCCCTTTCGGAGATTAGCACGTTTCACTTCTAAACGAATCATTTTTTGTATTGAGATTTCGGTTAAAAATTTTGGTGCATCCTCCTCATAGCTCCAGTGATATGTCCCCCGGGTAAAATCAAAAGCAACAAATAACGGATCATTGCTGTGATATTTAGGACGTACAGGTTCAGGTATAGTTTTATAGTAATTATATAGGTATAATTTATCTTCTTCCTTCAAATTAATGATTCTATTTACTTTTGAGTCTTCAGGAATGGATAAAGTATTATTTTCGAAATGAACGTGTACCATTCGTAAAGAAACAAGCTCTTTCAAAGATAATCCATAATCCAGCAGTAATATAACGATAGAAACATTCCGCTCTAAGATCATTGGGCGTACGGATCGTTGTTTTTCTGTAAGGCCTTCTAGTGAAGAAATGACTTCCTTTAAGCGCTTTTCTTCCTCGAAAGAAACGAAATCCTCCCTACGTAATGCTCGATTAGGTGGATCTATATGAGTAGTCCCTTCAATTGGGCTTGGTAAATCTAAGTATCCGTACAGCCTATTTAAAACAATATATATACGATGTACAGTTTTATCGGAGTATTGACGATCGGCTTTTAAATGGTTAAAAAATGATTCGAAATCTTTTTTCTGTAGTGATTCCCAAATAGTATCGTTAGTAAACCTTTTTGATTGGTGCAGCCATTGAATCAAACTTTCCACATCATAGATGTATCGTTTGATTGTAGAAGATTTTCTTCCTTTGTTTGATAAATAAGAAGAAAAGCCTTCTATTGTATGTTGGATCTCTTTTGAAGTCATGTTATATTTTTCACTCCTTATCCTCATACCTTTTGACTACTCTGTAAAACGTAGGACTTGTCATATTGCATTTCTTCATAGCGTATAGCGCTGTAATCTTTCCTTGTTTCCAATCGTTATATACATCGATAAATTCCTGAGTGATTTTAGTTTTAGGTCTACCCAAATGCTTACCTTTTTTCTTTGCAACTTCAATACCCTCACGTTGACGAGTCTTTATTTTTGTTCGTTCTTCTTCAGCAAGCCAGGACAAGATTTGGAGTACCAAATCAGTAATAAGATTTCCTAAACTATCTTTATATTGAGTTGTATCTAAAAGTGGCATATCTAATACGACAATATGAGCTTGAATATTTTGGGTAATATCTTTCCACTCCTCAAGGATAGCTTCTTTATTTCTGCCGAAACGATCTAAGGAATGAATATATAAAATATCATCTTTTCTTAACATACGTTTTACGAGTTGATATTGATCACGATTAAAATCTCTTCCACTTTGTTTGTCGATAAAAATATCTCGTTCGTCAGTGATGAGTTGTTTCATTGCTTCGAGCTGCCGATCTTCATTTTGGTCTTTACTACTAACCCTTATATATCCGAATTTTCTTGTATTCAAAATAAATAGACATCCTTTCAAAAGTATTTCTAATAAAATTATATCAAATATACTTCAAAAGGTGTCATTAATTATTTATCACTTCAAAAGTATATTTTCAAACCTTTTGAAGCACTAAATCTATTAGGTTTTAATATACATCAAAAGGTGTACCTTTTGGAACATTTCTCTCTTTGTTTAGAATGATACAAACCGGTTTATTACTTAACAACACATTTTGTAGATTTTATGATAAATTAACTTAAATATGGAATAGTTTAGACAATAATGTTAAGGAAATGTGAATTTTTTTAAAAAAACAGAAAATAAAGATTTTTCATTGTATTCAAATTTATATGTTTGTGATATTATAAATTTGAATAAGCTAACATTTGGGGTTTGTTCCTAATAATTCCTTTTGTTTGATGATATAGGAGGTGGTCATTAAAATGAATTATACTTCACCAACTATTAAACTAGTAAGCTCTAAAGGTTCGGCATCATGTGCATGTGGTATATTGGCTGGAAGTGGAAGTAGTTAATAACTGATTAAACAGTTATTAAGAAATATGAGAAAAAGGAGGAATTCTAATGAATTATACTTCACCAACTATTAAACTAGTAAGTTCTAAAGGTTCAGCATCGTGTGCATGCGGATTGTTAGTAGGAAATGGGAATAGCTAATAACTGATTAAACAGTTATTAAGAAATATGAGAAAAGGAGGAATTCTAATGAATTATACCTCACCAACTATTAAACAAGTAAGTTCTAAAGGTTCAGCATCATGTGCATGTGGATTGTTAGTAGGAAATGGGAATAGCTAATAACTGATTAAACAGTTATTAAGAAATATGAGAAAAGGAGGAATTCTAATGAATTATACTTCACCAACTATTAAACAAGTAGGTTCTAAAGGTTCAGCATCATGTGCATGTGGAAGATTGGTAGGGAATGGGAATAGTTAATAACTGATTAAACAATTATTAAGAAATATGAGAAAAGGAGGGATTCTAATGAATTATACTTCACCAACTATTAAACAAGTAGGTTCTAAAGGTTCAGCATCATGTGCATGTGGATTGTTAGTAGGAAATGGAAATAGCTAATACTTAATATAATGTATACTTAACAAAATGAAAGAATAAGGATGCATTCTTTGAATACAAGTAATGTATCCTTATTTCTAGTCACTGATAAATTACTTAATAAGAATAGAGAAATATTATTTTATGAAGCTTGGGGGAATAAGTGTGGCGGTATTAATGAATAAAAAATTATTAGTAAAGAGGAAAGGAAACATAGCCGTTTATTCAAGGAAAGATGATTACATAGTTCATAATTTTATTCTAAATAGTTGGCTCGTATTAAATTCTAAAGAATATGAAGTTGCAGCTCATATATTATTTAATCAAGTTTCTTATAATGAAATTTTTGAAAAGCACGAAACATCGATGGTGAATAGAATAATTAATTTAATTAAACTTTATAAAATTGATTCTGATACAAATAGCGAGGAGCAAATAAGTAGTTTTACTAATAATGCTAAAAAAAATATTCCCTCAATCGTCTATTTTGTTACAACTTACACATGTAATTTAAGTTGCGTATATTGTTATGCAGAAAGTGGACCTAATAGAACTATGAAGGAAGATTTAACCACTGATGAGGCTAAAAAGGTTATTAGGGAAATAAAAGATTTAGGTACAAAAACTGTAGTGTTTACAGGGGGAGAAGCCTTTTTAAGAAAAGATTTATTTACTTTGATTGAATACTCAAATGAAGTGGGTTTGGAAGTTAAAATAATTACAAACGGTTCTTTTATAAGTAATATAGATATCGCTAAGAAGCTGTCTTCTCTTACAGAATTGATCACTATCAGTCTTGATTCTCTACAAGAAAATCAGCATGATAAAAATAGAGGGAGGGGCTCATGGAAAAAAGCAACGAAGGCTATTAAATTATTAATGGAAGCTGGTGGGAAATTAAAAATAAATCAAACGATCACAACAAATAATTTAGACTCGATTGATGATATGCTTCAGTTTACATATAAGAATGATATGAAAATTGTTGTAGTTCCGGCTTCATCATTAGGTAGAGGGAAACAGAATGAATATGAATTAGATTATGCTCAAAGATTAGATTTTGAAAATACAATTCTTAAAAATAGTCACAAACAAGGGCAAATTGCCAAGCAATTCTCTATTCAACAACATTGTGGCCATGGTTTGGGGGAATTTTCTGTAGATAGTAGAGGAAACGTCTATCCATGTAAATTAATGCATGATAACTCTTTTTATGCAGGGAACATAAAAGAAGAATCTCTCTCTAAAATATATTATCAATCAAAGTCTTTTCAAGAATCGAGGGAACGTCATGTTGATAATATACCGATATGTAAAGGCTGCTCTTTTAAGTATCTTTGTGGTGGAGGATGTAGAGCCATCCAATGGAGTGAAACTACAAAAATAGATGGTACAAATACACATGAATGTGTATTTATTAAAACTGCTTTTATCGAACAAATGTGGAGATACTTTAAATCGAATAAGGAGGTTACAGCATAATGGGGGAAAAAGTATATAATTTAAAAAAAGAAATATTTTTCGATAAAAATCCAGAAGGAATATTTATCCTAAGCCCTAAAGGAGAAACTTTAATTTTAGATGATGAAGTAGCTATGGTTATTTGGAAAGAATTCAATGAGAATTCGCATCTAAGTACTAAAAATCTAGTGGGAAAATTATTAATAGATTTTAACCTAGACGAAACATTTAAAGAAAGAGTCGAAAATGATGTAACTCGATTTTTTGCAGAATTATTAAATCATGGATTAATAGAGGAAAGGGATTATGAATTACACGAATCAATTCATTAAGAAGGCATTGGATTTAAATAAAAGCGTAAATATTATTATTGATGGGCCGTGTATGAGTCCTTTATTAAAAGACGGTGAAAGTGTCCAAGTGAAAAAGGAAAAAGCATATTGTAAGGGTGATATTATTCTATATGAAGATGGAAGAGGAAAGTTAATCTGTCATAGAATAAATTATAATGATGAGAATATAGTTATTACTTCTGGAGATAATAATTTGTTATTTGATCCGCCTATAAAATATATAGACATTTTAGGTAAAGTAATTATTAAACCTAATTCTTATCAGATTCCGAATTCGATTATATCCTTGGATTATAAAAACTATCTTTCATCGGAAATCGATAAGGTACACTCTAAAATAGCCTTATTAGAGAAGGAAACAAAGGTGAATTCAAATAATGAATTTAGATTTGTTGGTTCCTTACCTTCAAAAAAACAAATGCTTATTTTAATTAGGGGACTTAATTTCACTGACCTTTCAAAGGACTCAAACCTACATTTGGATGGTCATGTATTAATATGAGGAGGCTGTCCAAAATTCGAGAGAATCGGATTTTGGACAGCCTTTTCTTTGATTTAAACAAATAATAATAAATGAATAGAAAAAAGGATTTTTCATGTACATGATTTCTAATGTTAAAATTACTTCTTGGGATCCAATAAGGGTAGTGAAGTAGTTTGGTTGATCCGAAATTCTGAGTTTTGTTAAAATCAAAATTTATCCTTAAATTATAAAGACATACTAGTATTAGTATGTCTTTATAGTAACTATTCAATATCTAATCATAGACTTAATTAAAGTGCGGCACTTTTGTTTTGTCTTTGGTGTGGTTCAAGGTTAACTGTACGAATATCTTTGTCAATTAACGGGAATAAAGCCCAGGCAATCACCCAAGAACCGGATAATATGTAAACAACCCCTATACCTAAATGATCACTTAGATATCCACCAAGGATTGATATTAAAGGGACTATAATGGCGGATATTGCTATAGCTAGAGACATAATTCTACCTCTAAATTTATCTTCAACACAAATTATCATAAACGAATTAAAAGTAATTCGTAGTATAGTCCCTGAAGAGAGGACTAACATATTTAACATAATGCCCAAAACTGTACTATGTGTTACGCCCATTAATACTGTTGCAGTTCCGTTTATAAGTAAACTTGTTGTAAGTAAGGAAGAGGATCTGAATTTATTTGTTAATTTACCTATTATTAAGCCTACAAGAATTGAACTAAGTACACCAAACATATTAAAAAAACCAAAAGTGGCTGATGAACCCTGATAATGTGTACTTACTAAAACAACCAATAGAGAAGAATTTAGCATAGCTATATTTAATACACATGATAAAATAATCAATTTTAATAATGGACGATTGTCTTTCAATAGTTTAAACCCATCTAACAGTTCATTAAAAAAATGGTTCTTATTTACCTTTTTTTTCTCTTCTTTTTTTTCTTTAAATTGCTCGTTTTTTATTATGTTCTCTGTTGAATCATTTTTTATTAAAAATAGTAACATAACTGCTGCAAGAAAATATAAACCCGAATGTATAAACATGACACCAGCAAATGATATAATAGCCAACAGACCTCCGCCTAAACTGTTTCCTATCAATGCAGCTGTATTACTGGATGAAGATATATATCCATTAACTTTTACAACATTTTCCTCACCCACAAACAATGGTATAAGTCTATTCTTTGAAGTTCCCTCTAACATCATACAACAGGTGTGAACTATTATAGCTAAATAGATATAGATTACGATGAAAGAGTCAAAAAAGAAATAAATAGGAGTAAAGAGGATGCCTACTATTCCTAATATACAAAATGATAATTGCATTGAATTTAGGGGATTAAATCTATCGGAAAAAACCCCTATAAGTGGGGATAAAAAAATTTGAACAGTAAAGCTAATCGCTGTAACTAGTGATGCAGAGAGTGCCGAACCTGTTTGATGATAAACATACCAAAAAAGAATAACCTGAAATATACTATCGGCTAGATTTGTTAAAAATTGATTTGTAGTAATAACTGCTATATTTCTGTTAATATTGTATCACTCCTTCACATATTATGGGTAACGAAAGGTTAACTTTGTAAATTATTAAGAATGCGTCAAGTTATTTCCGAAAATTCAGATTAATATAATTATATTTTGATTTGAATATTTTGTAAAGTAATAAAGGCTAAAGCTAGGTTTTATGTTTAATGTAGTTTTAAAAGAAATGTGTACCTTTTAATGTGCTATGTACATATCTATTCCTATTCAACCCCAAAAATTTTTTGAATATTCCTAACGTTGGGGATTACAGCATAACATGTTGTATATAAAATAAGTCCCAAAACTTTACTTTTTGGTACATTTATAAATGAAATAATTACAAAATAATAGATTTGTTTTACTTTTTATGGATTTTAGTTATATATTTTTTTAGTTTAAGTATTTCACAAGGGGTGTTTTAATTGGCGGATGAAATTATTCAAAGAAAAGACATAACTGCAACGGTAGGGGATTTTTCAAGTGGTTTAACGGATTATTTAGTACATTTAGATTTACCATGTGAAAGTATTTTAGTTGATCCTGATGAGCGTACAGTTGTTATTAATAATCTCCCTAATATTGTTACAAGGTTGAATGATCAACAAAAAACTGAAGCTATGTACATTTCTAAATTTATAGCAGCATGTGGTGCAGGGTTATTTGATGCTGCTATAAATTTTTTATGGAATGAAACTGTAGTAAATTTAAGAAACAAGGTAATTCGATTTGATATGGATTATTTTTTAAGTACAGTAGTTACTGATCCTAAAAGACGTAAGAATTTTAAAACTGAGGAAGACTTAGTGAAATTAGATGATTGGGAATTAGTAAAAGGATGTAAAGATACGGGAATTATCACTCAAATTGGTTTTAAACATCTTGATTATATTAGAGATATGAGAAATCATGCGAGTGCAGCACATCCTAATCATAATGATCTTGACGGTTTACAAATATCAAGCTATTTACAGACTTGTATTAAAGAGGTTTTAGCGAAAGAACCAGAAGGTCCAGTTTTAGAAATTAAAAGATTATTACATAATATAAGAACAGAGGTTTTAAATGAGACAGATATTCCTCCTATATTATCAAATATTACAAAGCTACCAGTAGATTTAGTTGACTCACTTGTAAGAGCAATTTTTGGAATGTATTTAGATTCGGAAATTGAAGTGACAGTCAGAAATAATATAAAATTATTAGTACATTGTATTTGGGATAATTCTTCTAAACAGGCCAAACAAGATATAGGATTGAAATACGCTGTGTTTTCAGTAAATGCAGATTTAGAAAGAAAAAAATTATCTCATGAATTTTTATCATTAGTGGATGGTTTATCTTATTTGTCTGAGGATCAAATAGCTGTTGAGATTGATAGTTTATTAGATTCTTTACATACTGCACATTATGGTTGGGATAACTTTTACAATGAACCTAAGCATATTAGAATGATTTCAAAGTATGTTCCTCAATCTGGTGATATTCCTATTTCAGTTTTAGATAAATATGTTAAAACTATAATTACTTGTAGATTAGGAAATAGTTATGGGGTTTCTAGAGATGCTGTAGGACATTATGATGAACTTATACAAAAATTCCAGGAGGAACACTTTAAAGTTTTTGTTGGCTTGCTTCAAGATACTGATATTATTTCTAAATTAGAAATTACTTCATGTGCTAATTTGTATAAAAAATTGGATGAAGACTTTTCTATGAAACCTATACAGAATAAGGAATTAAAAAAATTCTTAGAACGATTATCAAGTGCTACTGTAAAATTGCTACCTAAAATTCATCGTGATGAAAGATTTCCAAAAATTATTAATGCTATTAATCAATAATAAAAATCATTAAATGTTATATGTTATTTCTATAAAAAGTAAAAGTAAGTTTATCTCTTTTTATAATTTGTAAAACAAACTGTTAAATGTCTAAATAATAACCCACTGATATCGTGTATACGTACCGATATCAGTGGGCTTTATGGGTTTAACATTTTGTATGTTTTGTAAAACTCATTTTTCTTTGTAACCTTTAAATATTTTAGAAAAGATGTACCTTTTTAGAATGTTATTTATGTATAGTTACTTATATTTATCATCTTGATACATTGGTAATGCTTGTAAGTTTGTTTATAGCACAATTGAAAATAAAAGATAAAGCCATATTTTATAAAGAATGTGCTATTCCAAAACAATAAACAAGAGAAAAATGCACAAATTTTACAGAAACTTTTATTTCGTCAGTAAAACTAATGGTAGAATGTTATTGAAAGATAGGGTTATATTGGTAAATTTACTATTAAGTATTAGAAGTGTTTTAAAGAATTAGTTAGATAGGGTGTGTATTGGTGAGAAAGAGAATAAAAAGAAAAAATTATCAAATTGAAAAAGAAGGTGAGCAAATACAAAAGGATAGATTATCTTATTTACAAGATACTGCATGGATTTTCACAATTCTCACAGGAGCCATCTATTTTTTCTCTTATTCTTTTCAAAAGGGAATTAGAGATTACTATGGTATAGATGATATTAGTTTAAGTGATCTAGATGTACCTTTAATTGTTAGTTCTGTATATGAAGTTTCTTCTTTGATACTCAGGGTATGTGTTTTATATTTTATTTCAAGAATTATAATTTGGTTTGCAACTTTTATGTTCAACATACTGGATGCAAGGCAAAATGCTCCTAAAAAAGAAACTTTTATAAGGGTGAAATTAGAAAGCTTTTATTCAAAAATAGGTGAGTTTTCAAATTCAATTATTGAAACAGACTTAAATAAAGTTGGTAATTTTAAGGAAGTAATAGGAATAATCTATGATAAGAAAGAGTTTGCCTCTATAAATGCAATTACAAATGGAATTTTTCTTATGCTTGTCCTTGGCTATCTACCATTTTTAGTATTAAAGGATTCGTATAATTTTAATGTAGCTAATCTATTAGGGATGAGAGTATGGATACTTTTTTTTATCTTACTAGTAATGTTACTATTTTTATTTATGGTACTTTCCCTAAAAAAGTTGAAGTCAGGAACAATTAAAAATGGACTTTTAAAGCTATGTTTAAGAGGTATAGTCGCTATTTATAGAAGAAACCCATTGGCTTATATTTGGAAGCTATGTAACTGGGGAATAAGAGGGATTATAATCATTACAATTGGTATAGGTTCATCTTGGGTTTTCTTTCAATATGGATATACAAAAGCTGAGAAAAAAGAAGATTATACAATTGTACAATACCAGGGGAAAGAATTTGTTATGTTAGATAAAGATAAAAATAGAATGCTTGTATCCCCCCTTACAATAAATAATAATCACTATATGATGTCAAAAAATGAAGTTCAATTAATTGAATTTAAACAAGATAAAGCTGACTCTATTATATTTAAAGGGAAAAGTTTAGTTGGTGGTTTGCAGGTATCTCCTAATGAGAGGGAGGAGAGATTGAAGGAATTAGATAAAAGTATCCAGAGTGTCCCTGTTTTAAGAAATTTAATTCCAATTAGTTTGCTAATTGATAAATAGCATATGTTTAGAAAATTAACTTAATTAATGGATGTTTTTTTAGCTAAGGAATAAATGAGAAGACTCATCTTGGATTTTTGTTGATTTGAAAACCAAAAAGAACTTGTAGGGATTCCTACAAGTTCTTTTTTTGATAATGTAAAAAGTTGAAACAGACTATCTCATAATTTGAATCGGAGCAAACACTATAACCACGGGTTAATTTTATTATATACAAAATCTTAACATATGCACTTTTTATATTTGAAAATTATGTGAATTAAGAAAGTAAGATATTGCAACGGGTTATCAATCCCTAAAATTACCAATTGTTTATTTCGTACAAAACACTTTAAATCAATATCGACATCACAATAAATTATGAAAAATATAAGTATAGGTAAATAGAGAAGAATGGTGCATTCTTACAGAAATATATATATTTATATTTAAGATTAATTAACTATAAGAAAATCAATTTCACGTTATAACTAACTATAATTCTTGAATATATGTAAATGGAATTGTCTTATTTTTTTGTTTATGTGATAAAGAAATTAGGTATAGGAATATTATACAAACCTTTGTTTTAAATATTTTAACTATGAATCAATGTATGGGATGATGGTTACAGTATTCAACTGTTGCTTAGTTAATTTCTCATTTATTATATAAATTTTATATAGCAAAGAAAAAAAGCATCCGCTATGGATGCTTCCTCTAAAAATTTCTTGATACAAGTTCGTCTTAAGGCTCTTTCTTCATGAGAAGTATTTAATTTTTAAACTTTTTCTAATATTGGAAACCACTATTTGTAATCCAATCCATATTTTATTGATACCATTATAGTTACAGGTATGCTAAGATTCATTTGAAACATTGCTTTTGGGAATTCAATTGCCATTATAATCGCAATTTATTTTCAACAAACTGATTGGGTTTTAACCCAAATTGCGGTTTTATTCCGCGGTCCTTAACAAATTGTTAAGGACCTTTTTTATTTGTCTTTTAGTTGCGAAAAAATAAATTTTCATAATGGGTGTTGTTAAAATTATTAGCTTGATGGTCATGTAGCGAAACAAAAAGGAGTGTATAGAGGGAGATTGAAGAAATACACGGATAAACACTCAGATATGAATCATACGATTGAATTACGGGAGCACACCAATAAAACAGTGAAAAAAAATATGCCAAATTATAGGTGTGAGCCAGGCCGCCCTGTATCCTAGATTAAAAGAACTTGAATAAAGTTCTTTTTTAATTTGTAATTAAAACCCAGAGTGGCCACTCATACCCAGAATCGTTTCCGTACCCCTTATATATTTTTTTCTTTAATAATTAAGTTAATTTCATGGTGTTTTATTGTAATTCTTTTTTCTATTCTAATATAATTAGGGTTCTCTAAAGAAAAACGAATACTAGCTAAAGCGGTTATTAAATATGAAATTTTAGATGATTTTTTTCTTAAAAGATCATCTAAAACAGTTGTTTTTAAAGGCATCCAAATTGAAAATACAGCTATAGAAATGAATACGATCATTATAAGAAAGTAAGCTACTGCATCTGATAAAGTATTAATACCACCATGATTAAAAATCCAGGCATTAAGCCCAGACCATACTGGTATAGAAAATAAAAAGAATATTCCTCCATAAGTTGATATAGTTGTGAGAATGTTTTGTTTTTCTTCCGTCTCTTTCCTCTTTTCCAAAGATTTTATTAGAAATTCCAAAGAATTTTTATTACGTTCTTCATTATCACAAACTAGAATTCGTTCTTTAAACAAATAAGATCGAATAATAAAATAAATGAAAATTCTCCAATTACTACTTTTAAATGTAATACCATATTTATTAGTAGAAAAAAGTTCTGCTGGATATACTATGAATTCATATAAAATAAACATAGATAAACTTATATAAACAGAAATATAGATTAAATAAATATAAATATAATCATACATACCATTTCTTAAACCAAAGTTTATATATAATAATCCAAAAACTACAATACCACCAATAGTTAAACTACAAGCTACAATAATTAAATTTTTTAAAAAATGTTTATAAACTAAATTCCATAGGCTTAAATTTTTTTCATAAAAAGATAGCAACTGTTCTTCAAACATTTAAATATAAACACTCCTTAAATTTAAATTCTTTAAAATAAAACGTAATACAATATACCTCGCTAACAAGCTGTGTGTATATTGTATTACGTTTTAAAGTAAGGAACAATATATACATATAGATTTTTTTATAAAAAACCCTCTTAAAACAATTAACATAAATCACCATATAACGACTTGAACAATGACGTTTAAGAGACCATTTTCATACCTTGGATGTGTTCTTTGCTTCGAATTCAATTATGAGTTGCTTTTTATCCATTCACTTTTCAATCCCTTTATTTTCAGTAATTTGAATGTATACTTTTTTGCTGTTTTTAGAACATCAATGAAATTAGATGAAAGTTAATGTTTAAGCGGAAATGAAAGTAAACCTTTGGCTAAAAGTTTACATTGGAGTTTTGAATCATTTATAACTAATTTTGTAATAAATTTCTCAATATAGATATACTTGTTAAGTATGGTTCTAATATTCAAAATTAACAAAAAATAAATTATAATAAAAATATGATGGTTATCCTTTTGTTTACTCCTTGTGCTAAAGATAAGATCGTGTTCGCCGATCTTATCTTTTTTTATTTGTGATTTTTGATAGGCGTATCACCAACATTTTAACGAAAATATACGCTAAGCAAAATTCAACATGAAAAAACGTTGATTTTACTACTCTAAGAGAATCATCTGATCTCAAAAACGTATGTATTTGAGACAAGTGCGTTCCAATGTAAAAGGTGCTGAAAAGAGCCTAAATAGTGTCTCAAAACTCATCCTTAAATCAAAAACTCAATTCAAATCGTGTTATTGAGTTTTGAGAATCCCTTAGCGTATAAAAAAGTTAAAATGTGCGTGCTACCCCTTAAATCACTTAATCTCTAAAATCATTGCTAGATCGATTGCATAATTCGTGCGAGTTCTTTTTCTAAAGCAGCGGGCTCGTTTGCATAATTGTAAATCCCTAAAAACTTCTCTATAGCCTCTGGATGGGAACTGATTAGCTTGTTGACAGCATCCTGTTGTTCAGATATGCGTTCATTCTTCGAAATTTGGCATCCCATGTGAAACCGAACCATAAACTCATCTTCTATTGCCTTTTGATATTCTTCAGACATTTGATTTGATTGATCGGATTGTCCCTTATATTTTGATAGAATATTGGATAATATACGTGCTCCACATATAGCATCATGGATACCCTGCGCCATGCCAGGATCTTTAAAACAAACTGCATCTCCAACCAACGCCCATCCTTTTCCCATTCCTTTATACCAGTAATTATCATATCCGAGAATGCCTTTGACCGGTTCTACTAGTTCTGCATTTTTCAAGCGCGCCCCAATTGTTGTATTCGGAAAGTTATCTGTAAAGAAATTGCGTAGACAGATTTCCGGATTTAATTTCAACCGTTCTATCAATTCCTTATTTTCTAATGGGAAAATGCCGACAATTACATATAAATCATCATTCGTTGGAAAGAGAATGGCTGTGTTATCTTTTATCTTGTATACTTCAAATTTAGGGACATTATCGTGGCGAAATCCAGAGAAATACCCGAAATAGATGCCGACTGTTGCCGGAATACTTATTTTGAGTTCACTTTTTACCAGCTTGCGAATAATAGAGGATCGGCCGTCTGCCCCGACTACCAGGCGAGCTAAAAATTCTTGTTTCTCGTTGTCGCCGTCTAAACCTTTCACGCCTATCACTGTTTCGTCATCACGGATGACATCCGTCACACGAAATCCTTCTAAAACAGTTACATTCATTTGGGATTTGGCTTGTTCAAGTAGAATATGATCGAGATAAGTTCTTCTAATACAATAACAACTTTCCTCTCCGTAAACCTCAGGGATGAGACCTTCTATCACGGTATCCTCAAATTGAAATTTAATATCCCGTACCGGCGGTACTTTTGTTTCCAATAACTTGTCCAGGACACCGGTTTCTCGAAGAAGAGCGACAGTATTATTGAAAAAGGTATGGGTTGATAATGTGTCCCTTGGAAAATTCGCTCGGTCCACTAACAACACATGGAAACCTGCCTTAGCAAGATAAATTGCCAGGGTAGAGCCGGCACATCTAGCACCGGTAATGATGACATCATACGTCTTATTCATCGTATCACTCCATTTTCAAGTATAATTATTAGCTTGCTTATCCATTAGCAGAGTTCTAAAGTTAATGCCCCTACGAGTTAAAGTAATGGGGAAAATTGATAAGAATGCACTACATACATAAAGTATGGAAGCTAAAACGAAATAAGTACAGCAAATTCTCACCTGCTATACAATTAAAAAGAATTTGTGGTAAAAATCGGAATGATAATTTAAGTATTAAATAAAGGTCCGTTTACTTGTCTCGTGAAGAGTTAATAGGGGTATCGCCAGCATTTCGGAAAAAAAATACGCTAAGCAAAAAATACAATAAGCTGTCCATATGGACAGCTTATTTACATAATTTACGATATAGGAAGTAAATGTGACACCTTTGTTCAAGTATCTATCTCTTTAAAATAAAGGGATATTTTTTGTACGTGTTTTTAATCACAAAAAATATTTTGTCAAAAATACTTTACTAATTGTAAGAAATAAATTATAATCATTTCAAGAGGTGGTACTATTGTTACATAATAAAATTGTAGTTTGTCGAGCAGAAAGAGGATGGTCTCAAGAGGAACTGGCAAAAAGAGTGGGTGTTAGTCGTCAAACTATCGCTACTCTTGAAAAAAATAAATATAATCCCTCTTTAATTCTTGCTTTTAAAATTGCAAATGTATTTGGAAAGTCAATAACTGACGTATTTGATTATCAGGAGGAGTGATACAGATGTTGTGGTTAAAATCTTTATCTTTAGTTTTAATATTCATCAGTCAGATGTATGTAATAAAATTTCAATCAAGCGATGAAGCAAAAGATGAAAGAGGGAGAGAAATTCAATATAAAACCAATAATATGTTGTACAACATATTATATTTAGGTATCATTGCCATTATTATTTTTCAATTGATAGATATTGTTCCTTTAGAATTTATACCTGATTTATTGTTATATTTTGTACTTTTATTAAGTGTGTTAGGTAGTATTTTGATATTTATCAATAGAAACAAGGAAAATTACTAATATAAGTTAGGTTTTTTATTAGACGATTGAACAAAGAATCATGTATATCATATACATGATTGGTTAACATAACGTCTCATTATCGGGAGCAATGAAAAAGGGGAATCCTTACTCTCAGAAGGAATCCCCTTTTTTATTTTCTATAAAACTATTCATCTTTTTATACATTCCTATTATGGCGCGGTTTTAGGTTTCTCGTTTATTACTGTATTAGCCGAAAAACTGTATAAAATTTTGTATGTTCTTAGCTTACTTTTTCTAAAAATACTGGCGATACTCCTATAAGTATTTGTATGTCGATTTTATAATTTTACTTTACATCTATTATATTAGAAAATTGCAGTTTCATCGTATTATAAAAAGCATCCGTACATATAACGGCGCTATTTGACGGGTCAATATCAACAACAGTCATATAACCTGAGAGTAGATAACCGTCCTCATAATATGTAATCATTATTTCTTCTTCTGATACTAAGGAACATAATAGCATGTTCTCAATCAGTTCTTTTTCTTCAGCGGTTAAGATCGGCCGAGTTACTTTGTTTTTCTCCTTGATGATTTCACGAATACCAACAAACTGTTCAGGCATTGCTGCGAACGGAGACCATTTGATCATTCCTCTTCCTTTTGGCATATTGACGTTACTCATGCCTTATGCCCCCCTATCAGTGAGTTTCTGTGTCTAGCTGTAGCGCTATGTGTATAGAAAATCCCACGTAAAATACTGTTCTTCCCAAACCTTGTGCGTATTTCATCCATTACTTTTGTTAGCTTCATTTCTTGTTCTCGTTGCGTGATATTATCGAAAAGAGAAATTTGTTCCTCCCCTTCCCGAATTAGATTCGTTAGAGAAATGTTTATGCTGCGGATGGGTTCTCCAGTATATTGTTCATGTAAAAAATATGTACAAATCTTATAAATATCCATTGTTAAGTTAGTAGGACGGCTTAAAGTATGTGTTTTTCTAATCCCATCGTTATAACTTTTGCTATAACCAACAGAAAATTGTACGGTTTGAGCAAGTTTATTTTGTCTTCTAAGGCGATAACAGACTTCTTCAATATGTTCCAATAGAACAATTGGGAATTCTTCTATTGTATAGTCACGCATTAGAATTTGGCTTTTTCCGATTGAAGTTTTAGCAGGGACGTATTTCTCCGAAATACGGCTGAAGTCGATGCCATTACTATGTAAGTGCAATTCTTTACCTATCTTGCCGAAACTCTGTTTTAAATATTTAAGAGGGGAATTGGCTAAATCTTCGATTGAATGTATTCCCTTTCGATTCAACTTTTCTTCCGTTTTGTACGAAATGCCCCAAAATTTATTAAGTGGTCGTATACCCCATAATTTCGTAAGGACATCTTCATACTTCCAAAGAGCAATCCCGCCTTTGTTCTTCTTTGCTTCAATATCTAAAGCAATCTTATTCATTAGAGGGTTCGGAGCAATTCCGATGGTACATTCAATGCGTGTATGTTCATATATTTCACGTTTGAATTTCATAGCAAATTCATAGGGATCGTTAGCAAATAAATGAATGCTATCAGTAACGTCCAACAGAAATTCATCTATGGAATATTGGTGGAAATTCTCATAAGGAACGTATTGTAAAGCTAACTTTGTTATGTAATTAGAGCATTTTATGTAAGTATTCATAATCGGATTCACAACAAGAATATCTTTTCTTTGAGGAATCTCGTAGAGCCTTGCCGTCTTCTTTATGCCCAGGGCTTTTAAGGGTGGTGTTGCAGCAAGAACGATTGAACCATTTCTATTTACATCGCCGACTACAGCTAACTTTGTATGCATGGGATCAAGTCCCATTTTGATGCAACTCACTGAAGCGTAAAAACTGCGTAAATCAACACATAAGATGATTCTATTCGGTAGGATTGAATAGTCATACACTGTAATTCCCCCTTAAATATAAAAGAACGTTTGTTCTTGTTATAAAGGAACTTAAGTTCCTTTATAAAGAGAGTTTAATTAAAAAATCACATACAGAAATTAAAAAGAACCTGAAGGGTTCTTTTATTGATATTTTATTTTGTATATTCTATGGTCTTACGCCATCGAGAGATTAGGCGAAATATCCAAGAATCCAGAGAAAAAATCTACTACTTCAAAAATGTATGAAACTATAGCGCTACAGCAGACGAATCTTCTATATTCGAAGACGGAATTAATGAATAAAGATGTTAAAGAGTTTGAGATTAGTGAGTTTCCTGTAAAGTTATATAGTCTTAAAGATCTATTAGATGGTATAGAAGATCTTAATATAAAATTCCGGTATAAAGTCATAGTTTATCGCTATCTGAAGCAACAAGGTATTCCAAAGATAAAGGTGAAATCACTTATACGATATAGAAGAGAAGATTTAGAAAATACAGCTGTGTTTTCGCTACCATTAGTGGTAGATAAAAAAGAAATACTATTAAGTGTTGAAAAAATTCTAAAGTAGAAGATATAATTCACTAGGTTCTTATTATACGAGAGCTGTTTATATAATAAAGGGGGTACATGGTACATAATGAAAAAAAAGAAAATAAGAAATGAGGAAAGAAAAGGAGGTAAAGTTCCTAAGATAACTAAACTGGAACGTGTAAAAAATAGTCCATACTATGTTGAATATTGGTTAAATGGAGAGGTTGAATTGAAACCGATTAATGAAACCAATTATTATGACGCTTGCGAAAGGGCTTTTGAAATCCTAAAAAACGAGAAGGATTTGAAATTAAAAAAAGATGCGAGTATAAAACTAGTAGACAACAGGAAAACATTGGAGTATTCCTTAAAGTGGAAAAAACATCCACCTCTATCGGGTGATGGAGGTTATTTCACGAATTTTGAACTGGGGTCACAAGAGGATAAAAAAGAGACTGAAGTTAAACCTGAGACTCATTTTATACGTAAATATGGAATACCCTTAACTGTATTTGCATTTGGGATGTTAATGATTTTGATTCCATGGTTTTTAAATGTAATAGGCTTATCAGAAGAAGAGTTCTTTAAAGAAGAAATGTTGAAAAACAAATATTATTGGTTTGTGGTAGCTCTATTTTATGGGATTGTTTCGTCTTTTGCTAAGGCAGAAGGGATGAAAAGTGCAAAAAGTAGGGGAAGTATTCTCTATTATAATTTCATACTAGATTCACCAATTTGGTTAGGAGCGATAATGACCATGAGTGTTTTTTATGAAACAAATGCATTCGGAGATAAAATTTGTATGAAAATAGGTGCTGGTTTAATTGTATTTATCCTTTTAGTATTTAGACTGGCGATAAATTATACAACTGAAGTGGACAAGTATTATAAAGATAAATTTAATAAAAAATCTTAATGAAATAAAAGGACTCTGGAGTGAAAGGAGTCCTTTTATTTGTAATAATAGTGAATAATTTAGATGAACTATATATGTTTATTATAAAAGTAACATATAAAAGGAATTATCATTCTTTATTCTGACAAAATCCAGCAAAGACCGTACGAGTTTCGTCGATGAATTCTTAAAGGGTTCATCCCTTCTATATTGAAATTCTCTAATAGGAGGTGGCATAGCGCTATGTCAAAAGCAGAGATAGTATATACCAGCAATGAGGTCTATAGTCGTTTAGGGATAAGTGGAAGCACTCTGAGAAAGTATTCGGATGTTCTTGAACGTGAAGGATTTGATGTAAGAAAGAATACTCGAGGAAGAAGGGAATATACTGAGTTTGATGTTGTACTCATTGAACAGTTAGTAGAGTTGAGTAAGCAAGATGGTATGACTTTAGAAAAAGCTGCGAAAATGATTGCAAAGCAGTTTGGAATTGATAATAAGAAAGAGGAATCCCAGGGGACAGATCTAGTTCCATATCAAATGCAGTATCAATTCCAGCAACAATATAGCGCTATGATAGAAGAAATTAATAAGGTACAGCAAGCTAACCTATTAGAAATGGAAAAGAGACTCGGTGATCGTATAGATCAAAGAAACAAATTAATCGAGGAAGATATGAATGATCGTAAGGAACGTGAAAAAAGGATAGAAAAGAGGTTAGAACTAAGGGATGATAATCTTATGAAGATGGTCAGAGAGATTCAAGATGCAAAACGTACTATTGTATCCGCCCAGGAAGAAATAGCAGCAGCCAAAAAGAAATCCTGGTGGAAGTTTTGGAAATGAGTACATTCATTGTTGGGTGTACTCATTTTTGTGGAAAATGGGAAAGATAGAGAGTGTTTATTTTTCTTAAGTTGATGGGCATGTGGCGATACTCCAGTTAGAACTCTTTAAATGAAAAGAAAAAGAGCTGGATTTTCATCACAGCTCATGTATGGATTGGTTCTGTATGTATACATGTAGGATATTGAGAACAGCCAAAGAACTTATTCCCTGTTTTATTCGAATTTCTAACGACTAAATGATTTTTACATGCTGGGCATTTCCGTTCTGCAGGTTTTACCCCTTGATATACATCTTTAGCCGAATATTCGGGATTAATTTTATTAATCAATTTCTGAAGTTCTACACGATCTATTAGTTTTACATTGCATGCCTCCGCTAATTCTTTCGCTTGCCTTGTATAAACGCTGTTCGTGACAACCCATCCTTCATGCGCTTTGTAATAGGCCTTTGCTGCATATATCTCTTGTACAGCACTGATGCCGACTCTGTTTTTCAACCCGTATCGTTTCGCTTGGATTACAATACGATTTTTCCCCTTTAATACAAGATCAGCTCCGAAATCATTTGACTGCTTTGTGACCGTTGGAGAATAACCCAACTCTCTAAAGAGAGCTTTTAGGTACACTTCAAATTGATGTCCGTCCATTTTGTCTATATATCGAATACCAGACTTTTCCATTCGCTTCAGTATTTTTCGCTCCTGGGTCTTCCAGTACATAAATTTACAAATACCAAAAAGAACATAAAGGATAAAACCACAAATCAAAATCTGTAATATGTTTGACATGTTTGGTAGATTATACACTTCTCTCCACCTCTTTAATTGGTTTCATTTTCTTTGGTTAAGCTGTTTGTTTTTGCTGCTGTTCACTCACTTGTTTTTTCCGAACATCATTCCAATCTTTTTCATTCATTGGAATATCCTCTTTTAGATCTACAAAGCATTTCATTGTCTGAATGAAGTCTTTCCCAACCTTATCGTTATCAACTACCATTATGATCCACTTTAGATTCTGCTTTTACATCTATTTAAAATCCTATACTAGTAGAAAGAATGACTCCAGTTGCTAATGCACCCCCAATTATCTTTTTCATAATAAATACATATATCCCTTTTTTATGAATTTATATTAATTATAGCATTCCATATTAAAAATCCCGATAAAAATAAACATACAGTTTCAACGAATTGAACCAAACGTTTTAATTTTTTAAGATATTTTTGGTATAATTTATCAAAAATAGATAATTATTAATGCTTCGCCCCTAATTTGGTATCGAAGCGAAAATATTTCATGCTGATGCTTTAGAAGAAACAAATTGTAATTTTTGTGGAGGGAGTCTTGTTGATGAAGATACTGAATTTCCTAAACTTTGTACTATAAAAGAGGATTGTCTTGAATTTCATAAAATAATAAGTAATATATTTATCGAACATGTAGAGCAAGCAGTAATCGTATTAAAAATATATCATCCCTTAGATTTATACCTTCTCTTAAAAGAAGTTAGAAGTATGCGGAGTGATAGTATTATGGAATACGAGTGTTGAACAACGCCTCTGAAGTCGATGATGAATGCAAAGACCTTGCTCAAGACCAAGCGAAAGATTATGAATACTGGACACGTCGTGAATTTGTAATTGAAAACATTCTCCTAGAAAGGCAGGGTTATTTTTCTGAAAAGAACACTGATAAAGTATTAGAGTTTATGACTAATCAAATTACAAAATTAATAAAAAAAATAAAATTTCCTCAAATTAAACAGGCTGTTAAATGGATCAATTCCTTTTCTTATCATAAAAGGAGGGTTGTTTTAATGAAGCAAGGCTATGTCATTGAGATTGAATCTGGTTACTATGGTAAAGATGGTCCCACTAACCTTTCAAACGCTGAATTCTTTGACAACGAAGAGGATATAAACTTTTATATAGATATACTTAACCAAATGGGAATTGAAATCATAGACGTTTCCCATGCAATGCTTAAAAAGGAACATTTGAACAGGAGGGTGAAAAATGTCCGATTTGGAACTAGTTAATATACTTATTTCATTATCAGGTATATTAGGATTTGGTCTACTCATGAGCCATATCGTGACCACAATAAAAAAGAGCATCAATACTAATACTTAGTTACTTCCACAGTAACTGAAACAAAAAATATTTTCAGAAATATCTAATTGTAATAAAATAGATTTGAAAGGGGTTTACCAAATTATGTTTAAAAATGAAAAAGAGCTGAATAAGGCTTTTGAGGCTGCTAAAGCGACTTTAGAAATTGAAGGAATGACCGTTACAAAAGAAATGGAAAAAGTTATGAAGGCAAAGTTAGGAGGGAAGATAAATCGGCAACAATTGACTGAACTAGCCGATATTATCGCAAGACGTGAAAAACGCGAATGAACAATCGAAATATTGTTACCCTGGAACTGATGTGTTAAAAAATAAAATGGATTATCAAGATAATGATCTACTTAAAAGTTTGGAAACTATCATGACCGGTGTTAGAATTGCAGAATTACAAGCGAAGCCTATCACTGGAAACTTTGATTTAAAACACTTACAAGAAATTCATAAATACATTTTTCAAGATGTATACCCCTTTGCAGGAAAACTACGAGAAGAGAACATTGCAAAGGGGTCTTTTCAATTTGCTCATGCCTCTTTTTTAAAGGACCAGGCAACCGAATTATTTAAACAATTAAAAGACGAAAATACATTAAAAGGATTAAAGATTGATGAATTTTCAAACAGGGCTGCACATTATATGGCTGAAATAAATGTTCTCCATCCATTCCGTGAAGGAAACGGACGTACACAACGTGAATTTATTCGCTGTCTAGCCTTATCAAATGGATATTCTCTTGAATGGGAACTTGAAAGGAAAGAAGCTGTATTTAATGCGTCAGTAAAATCAATCCTAGACCCTACAGATCTTAGCAAAATAATTAAAAATACAATTACCAATCATGACCCCGACCTTAAAATCGCTAAACAATTTAAAACTCAGAAGCAAAATATCGGTAGATAAACTCATCAAGGGATTTTAACAATCATTCCGACTTAAGTCACTAATATAACTTTAGTTATTATAAGCATTAATGCAAACGCTTAAATGTATACTGATTAATCTTTTCTTTAGGTTTATATATCTATTATGGTACGTGAAATTATTTTATAAGCAATTTTATTTCTACTCATTCTTTCTAATCAAACGTATGTTGTTAACTTTTAATTAAGGAGGATGTCATATGATTTTGCCTAAATACACATTAAAGAGATGGCAGAATCCCTCAGCAAAAAACAATCTCATTATTTATCTTTAGATATGATAACGCATGCGTTAGTCAAGAGAAACGCCAGTTTGCAAATTTATCTATAAATTGAAAATCCTCATATCCTTGTGATAAAATTTCTTGTTTTATATTCGGAAAATCCTCTATATTTTTTACGAAAACTGCTATCTCATAACTGTCTATAATTACAAACATTAAACTACATTTACTATTTAAAAATTCAGGGATAGTATTTACTGAAAGATTACTTATTTCGAATGTTGGTATTTCGTATGGATACGCTCCAAGGTTTAAAAAAATTGGATATAAATCTGTTGTCGTTAACGCTTCTTTTAACTTACCTCCAGTTTCAAACTTTTTGTTATCTAAAAAGTTTTTATCGCAATATTTATTATTAGTGAATACTAAACAATCGTTTTCAGGAATGTGCCAATTGTAATTCTCTATCTTAATGAATAATTCTAATATGCTCCCTATTCGCAAGTTGCCTTTTTCCATAGGAACTTTGAAAAACACACCGATTTTCTCCATTTTTTAATCCATCCTTTTGCTTTTTAATTTACTACTTATTGAACTAAATTACCTGTTAGTTCAATAAGGCTGGCTTAACTTCATTAGATGATTGATGAAGTTTTTGTTTGTTGAAATTTTTTCCATACTAATCACATACCTTTTTTAGATTAATAGTATCAGTATGTCCAAGTTTTATATACTTTTTGTATCAGTACCTAATTAGGCTCTATTTCAGATCACTAAAAATCAACTGAAAATTTCCAAGTTAACTTTTTTGAAGTTTCATTTCAGAAGTGTTATACCACTCCATAAAGACCTTGCTATTAATAAAAAATCATAGCAAGGTCACTCTCCTTTTTTACTAATGTTTTTAAGTATTCATATCCTTCTCTTGTAATCAGTAGCTCCCTACCTATCATTTTTACGCTACCTTTCAATAAAATATTCGAATCCCTCTTCCACAAAAAATATATATATTTAGGGTTTTTTCCTAGCTTTATACTTGCTTCACGAGCCGTTAAGATTTCATTCCATATTAATGACAAAAATGTGCCACCTCCAACCTTAAGAATTCAACAATAAAGCAAAAAAGTTAGGTGAAATAGATCAACTTGCCCGTAAAATCCCAATTGATTCTACTAATCATCAGTGAAAGGGGCCTCCACTGATTAAAGTTTCACTTTATTTCATTCACAAGGTACTATACAATATCCTCTTTTAATTTTGTATAATTTTATCGTTCATTTTCTTTTTTGCGTTGCCGCTGTCTTGGTTGCTCCTGTTTTTTTACTACCACTTCTTTTTCTTTTCCTAAACTTCCATAAAGTAAATTTCGTTCTTTCGTCATTAGTGACAATTTATAATGCAATTCAGATTCATCAGTTATAGCATAATTCTTTTTTAGATAATTCACATCACGTTTTGCAACATCATACTCTTTAAATTCATAATAATGTTCTTGTTTAAACGCCATTTTATTTTTAGTTTTTTTATACGTAACGATTAAAGGATAACTCTTTTTATAAGTTTGGAAACACCCCTTCATTTTCTTTAATTTAAAAATTTCATTATCGATACCTAAAAGCTGCTTTTCAAGGCTGTCAATTAGTGCTTCCTTATTTGCTTCAATTTCAACAAGTTCTGAAAGTGAAACATTTAGTTTATATAGTTTAGAGCTTAATTCATTTAGGTAGTTAATATTTTGTTTAGTAGCCCATTTTAGTAGTCCTTTATTGTTCTTAAATTGCTCTTGTGATTTATCTATCCATTGTCTATTAATTATACTTGTTTGGATTGGTGAATAACCTTTGTTTTCTATTCTGAATCTGATAGAGGATTCAAGGTAATTAAATCCCATTGTTTTAGTACGCATAAACTTCCCTGACTTCGAATTCTTAAACGATAGATATTTTCCTTGCTTATGCTCATATCCTTCTTTTTGCATTAAACCTAAAAATTCATTAAATGAATTTGATTTTGATATGTTTTTATCAATTGTTTCTTCTAAATTTCTTTTGAAGGATTTCTTCTTTGATTTAGCTACATATTCGTTAAAAGCTAAATATTTTTTCTTTCCCTTTCTTCCTTCTTCAATTATCGATAAACCATATTTTTCAGAGATTCTATCATTTTCTTCGCGTAATCTCTCCAAAGTATTTACACGCTTTGAATCGAACATTTTTAATTTATTAACATCAATATCATTGAAAATAATATGATTATGTAAATTATCTGTTTCTGTGTGTGTAATGACTGTATATTGATGATTGCTCTTCAAATAATTATCAGCAAATTCTACTCCGTATTGATGAACTTGTTCTGGCGTTAAATTATCCTCATTATCAAACGATTGTATTATCATTCTTGCACTCATGTTTTTATCACTATCATTCTTCTCATTGTAGTCAACTAAAATACTTTTAAAATCCCTATCTATTGTTTCTATAGAACACTCATAAGATGTAACTAATTCCTCGTTTGTTTTATGATCTTGCATACAGTAATTAATGACAGCTTTCAAGTCTTTGACTTTTTGTATTTTAACAATAGACATTGTAATCAGTCCCTAATTAATAAATTTCATATTCATCTAATATATCTTTCAGTTCAAACCAATCATCATCCTCAAAAATATTATCAAATTTGGATAACTTAAATTTTAATTTCTGAGCAAAAATAAAAATACTATTAGCCATTTTTATTAATTGATTATCATCTAACTTATATAACGTACGTCCATATAAATATTGCCATACATATTCTGTTACTTCCTTATCTTGTTCAGGCGAGTTTTCTATACATTCTATAATATAAACAAAATCTTCTTTTATCTTTTCGTACACCTCTTCTAATACTAATTTTTTTGGTATCTGTATTTGATTTTCAGATAACGATTGTATTAATTTTTCCTTTTGTTGTTTACTCAAGCTTTCGCTATTAAACTTGGTTTTCAAATCAATTAATCGGTCATATTCGGTATTGATTAAATTTATGATTTTCTTCTGATTAACTCTAAGGAAATCAATATCATTATCCGTGTAAATTCTATCTGTATTAATCCTTCTAATTAGGCTATTTATATTCTTACCAATGTAATTTATTTCTTTAGCTAAATTTCTATAAACCGCCATATCTACTTCAAGTTTGAAATGTGTTTTTGCACTATCAATAAGAAATGCTGATACAGTTTTATATCCCAAATC
>NZ_CP012103.1 GCF_001182785.1 Bacillus thuringiensis
ATTGTTTTACCCTCCAAAAACAGAACGCTTGTTCTTATTATAAACCTTTTGTTTTGTGTTATACAACTATTATTTAATTAAAATTTTGGTACGTGAAATTATTAAGTTATGACTTAATAACGAAGATAGACATCCCATCCTTAAGTCATGTCTATCCCTTTAAATGTTAGAATGGTAGGAGAAGAGGCTTATTAACGCTATATATTGGAGGGGGATATAATGGACTATATTGCTCACATCCGCGAGAATGACAAGCAAATACAGACTGTTGAAAAGCACCTATTAGAAGTAAAAGAATTAGCTGAAACCTATGGAGAAAAAATTGGTATAAAAAATTTGGCTGGTTTAGCAGGCATGCTCCATGATTTGGGTAAATACACTAATGAGTTTAGAGAATACATAATAGATGCAGTAAATAACCTTGAATCTCCATCCAAAAGAGGAAGTGTCGATCATTCAACAGCAGGCGGAAAACTTTTATATCAATTCTTCCATAGAGAAAATAGTATTCCTTACAAGGGGTTACTTGCTGAAATAGTAGGCAATGCTATAATTTCCCACCATGGTTACCTTCAAGATTTCTTAAACCCTGCATTAGAATCACCTTATTTAAATAGAGTACGAGATAAAGAATTGAAGGAATTTGAAATGACAAAGCAATACTTTTTTGAATATGTTATGAGCGAAATTGATTTTCATGAGTATGTTGAAAAAGCCACTATAGAACTAGAAAATTTTTTGCATAAAGACTCCCCCGAAAATGCTGAAAAACAATTAATGTTTTTAACTAAATTTATCTTCAGTACATTAATTGATGCCGACAGAACAAATACCCGATTATTTGAAGAAAATAAAATTGTAGAATCCATAATAAATTCTGACAAGTTATTCGATATATACTACGAAAGACTCATGAGAAAAATCAATTCATTTAAAAAGCAAGAGAATGCAAATACCCCAATTAATATTCTAAGAGCAAATATGTCAGATCAATGTGACCAATTTGCTGAGAGACCATCAGGAATATATACATTGTCTATTCCAACTGGTGGTGGTAAAACATTAGCAAGTTTAAGATATGCACTAAAACATGCTAAACTCCATAATAAAAAACGAATTATTTACGTTGTTCCTTATACAACAATTATTGAACAAAATGCAGAAGAAGTTCGAAGAATCTTAGAAGATGAGGAAAATATTTTAGAACATCATTCCAATATAGTTGAAGAATTCAATGAAAATGATGAAAGTGAGGACGGTATTATTAACGTCCAACAAAAATTAAAGTTAGCCAAAGATAATTGGGATTCACCCATAATTTTTACAACCATGGTTCAATTTCTAAATGTGTTTTACGCAAAAGGAAGTCGAAATACTAGAAGACTTCATAATTTAAGTGAGGCAATTATTATTTTTGATGAAGTACAAAAAGTACCAATTTCATGCGTTTCATTATTTAATCAAGCATTGAATTTTTTAAAAATATATAGTTGTTCCAGCCTAGTTCTATGTACTGCCACTCAACCCGCTTTGGACTTTGTAGAACAAAAATTAGATATAAATACAGACTCTGAAATGATTAATAATCTCGACTATGTAATTGAATCATTTAAAAGAGTCGAAATCATTGATAAAGCAACTAATGAAACATTTAATAAAAATAGACTTACAGCATTTATAAATAAAAAAATTGAAGAAGTACAAAGTATACTTATCATTTTAAATACAAAATCAGTAGTCAGAGATTTATATACACAATTACAGAGGCAAGAATTTAATGTTCCGATTTACCACTTAAGCACTACAATGTGTGCAGCCCATCGACAGAGAATTTTAAAAGAAATTAGGAAACGCCTCAATGATGGAAAAAAAATCATTGCATCAGTACACAGTTAATTGAAGCTGGTGTAGATGTGAGTTTTGAGTGTGTGATTCGATCCTTATCTGGGTTAGACTCTATAGCACAAGCCGCAGGAAGGTGTAATCGTCATGGGGAAAAGGGCATTCAGAATGTTTATGTAATTGATTATGAAGAGGAAAACCTAAGTCCGGTTAAAGGAAATAAAATTGGAAAGAAAAATACAAAAAAAATTCTAGTGGATTTGAAGCGTAACAATAAATCACATGGGGGGCATATTTTATCAAGAGAGGCAATGAAAAGGTATTTAGAGAATACTATACAGATTTTGAATCTGATTAAATTACCTTATTCCTAAGCTAAGATAAGAACATGGACAGAGCTATTATCTGCACCCAAAATAGATAACGGACTATTATAAAGCCTATTTTCATAAACACGCCAAAAAGCAATTCCGTTATTATTGTAATAGCTACCGGACTGCAGCTGAACATTTCAACGTCATTGATAATCTAACCTCTTCAGTTATCGCTCCATATGAAGAAGGAAAGAATATCATCGCAGAATTAAAGGCAATAATTCCATTGAGGACCTAGGTCGATTATTACGAAAGGCACAGCAGTATACCGTTAATTTATTCAACTATGGAAAAAGAACAATTAATTAAAAACAATGGACTAGTATACTATCTTGATGGAAAAATTTTAGCTTTGAAAGAAAGTGCTTATAGTGAAGAATATGGTTTGAATACTCACAATGAGAGCGATTTTAAGACCACAATATTTTAAAAACCTATCTTTATTTAAGATAGGTTTTTAATCATATACTATACCTTTCAATCCACACTAAATACTTAGTGACAATTCATGTATAATTCATATTAACGAAAAATTTTTAATTTTCGTATAATATATAATTAAAAGGTATTGCCAATATTGTATAAAAAAGGTATTGTTAATTTGTCTAAAAAGTCAATTAAATTATAAGAGGAGGGGATTTTTTGAGAAATTCTATTGAATTTGAAGTATTTGGTGATTATGCCCTTTTCACAGATCCCTTAATGAAAATGGGAGGAGAAAACATTAACTTATCAAGTACCAACTTATCAAGCTATGAAAGGGATTGTCGAATCGATTTACTGGAAGCCAACGCTCCTTATGATTGTAGATAAAATAAGAATTATGAATCCAATCAAAATGGAATCTAAAGGTGTTCGTCCAATTGAATATGGTGGTGGAAATACACTTGCAAATTACACATATTTAAAGAATGTACGATATCAAGTCCAAGCTCATTTTATCTTTAATCCTCATCGACCAGATTTAGCTTTTGATCGTAACGAATTTAAGCATCATAACATCCTAAAACGTTCACTTAAAGTCGGAGGGCGGAGAGACATTTTTTTAGGAACGAGAGAGTGTCAAGGATATGTGGAGCCTTGTGTGTTTGGTGAAGGAACAGGCTTTTATGATAATTATGGTGGAGATATTCATTTAGGAGTCATGATTCATGGGCTTAATTATCCAGATGAAACAGGTAGAAATGAATTGGAAGTTCGCTTATGGAATCCGATAATGAGGGATGGAATCATTCAATTCATTCGACCGGAAGAATGTACACAAGTTCGTAAAATATCGAAGATGGAGCCAAAGGTTTTTGACCGTTCAAACGTTGAATCAGTTGAGGAACTTATAAAACAATTAGAAGTAGGCGGTGAATAAATGAGCTGGCTATTAAATTTATACGAGACATATCAATCAAACTTAGATTGTGTCGGGAAAATTGAAAAAAAAATATAATGGGCAAGAATATACATTACTACCTATCTCTCATACCACTCAAACAGCTCATATCGAGGTTTCCATTACAGAAGATGGTGAATTTCACACCGCAGAAATCATTGATAAAATTGATTCCAATACATTAATTCCATGTACAGAGGATTCCGCAAACAGGGCTGGATCAAAAATAGCTCCTTATCCATTACATGATAAATTGAGTTATGTGGCAGGTGATTTTCTTACCTATGGGGGGAAAATCAAAAAAGAAGAACCTTTCTCAGCCTACATAAGACAATTAAAAAAATGGGCAATATCTCCCTATGCTACAGATAAAGTAAAAAGTATCTATACTTATTTGAGCAAAAGACAATTAATAAGAGATTTAGTAGAACACAAAGTTTTGCATGTTGATGAAAATGGACAATTAATTGAGGCATGGAATGAAAGGGCGGAGGCATTATTGGGTGAAAAACCCCCCATCTTTTCAACGGTTACAGGTAATCAAGAAAGCGCTTTTATTAGGTTTAATGTGTATTCTCCAAATGACATGCTGACAAAAGTTTGGAAAGATCCTCTAATGTACGATTCTTTTTATCCAATTTTATAATGATTTTTTGGTAAAGATGATTATTGCTATGTGACAGGAAAAATGATGCCAAGTACAGACAAACATGCCAATAAAATCAGAAATCCAGGGGACAAGGCAAAATTGATTTCTGCCAACGATACAAGTGGATTTACATTTAGAGGAAGATTTTCAAAAGGCTAATGATGTCGCTAATATCAGTTACGACGTATCTCAAAAAAGCGCATAATGCATTAAAATGGCTGATTAATAAGCAAGGGAAAAATCGTTGATCAACGCGTATTTCTTGTCTGGGGTAATGATGCGGAAGATACTCCAGATCTTGTAGAAGACAGTTACAACATTTTTTCAATGGATGTAAGAGTAACGAAAAAGCGAGAAATTAAGTCTTATACACACGAACAATTTGCCAATGAAGTTGCTAAGGCCATTGATGGCTATAAAAATAATTTATCGTCCAATGGCAATGTAAATATTCTCTTGCTTGATTCAGCGACGACAGGTAGATTGGCAGTTCTCTACTACCGTAATATAGATAAAAATCTTTATTTAGACAGGTTAAAGAACTGGCATTCTACTTGTGTATGGGAACACCGCTACCGTAAAAATACAGATAATGAATTTGTAAAATTTTATGGCGCACCATCAACGAAAGATATTGCATTTGCTGCTTATGGACCAAAAGCAAACGAGAAAGTAGTCAAAGGTTTGATGGAGCGTATGCTGCCTTGCATCATAGACGAGAGAAAAATCCCCTTGGACATTGTTAGAAGTGCCTTGCAGCGTGCATCCAAACCTCTATCAATGGAAAAATGGGAATGGGAAAAAACACTAAGCATTGCATGTGCATTAATTAATACAATGGAGGGATATCAAGTGGTACTAGATAAGGAAAATAATGATCGTGATTATCTATTTGGCCGTCTTCTTGCAATTGCGGATGTTTTGGAAAGAAATGCTTTAAATACAAGTGATCAACGCGCTACAAATGCTAGACGATACATGAATTCTTTTTCTCAGCACCCAGAAAGAACATGGAGGACAATTCAGGGGGCTCTACAGCCATATCAAGCGCGTTTAGGAGAGAAAGTTTGGTATTATAACAAATTAATTGATGAGGTTGGCTCAAAAATAAGAATCGAAGATTTCAATAATAAACCACTATCCGGAAAATACTTGTTAGGCTTTTATAGTCAACGGCATGAGTTATATCAAAAAAAAAGAAAAGAAATGTTTCACTAAATGATGCATTAACTACTGGAGAGGAGAATTGAAAATGAAAACTTTAGATCACAAAATCGATTTTGCAGTTGTTCTATCAGTTACAAAGGCTAATCCAAATGGAGATCCTTTGAATGGAAATCGCCCAAGACAAAATTATGATGGACATGGTGAAATCTCTGATGTAGCCATTAAACGAAAGATTAGAAATCGTCTGCAAGACATGGAAGAATCTATTTTTGTTCAATCAAATGACAGGAAGGTAGACCAATTTAATAGTTTAAGGGAACGAGCAGAAACCAATGTAGATTTAGTCAAAGCGTTAAAATCGAAGGATAATCCACATGAACAATTTGCTGCAATTGCATGTAAAGAGTGGATTGATGTAAGAAGCTTTGGACAAGTTTTTGCCTTTAAAGGGGGAGCTGGAAAAGGTGTCTCTGTTGGAGTAAGAGGACCTGTTTCCATTCATACGGCAACGAGTGTTGATCCGATTGATATTACTAGTATGCAGATTACGAAAAGTGTAAATTCTGAGCCTGGGAAAGATAAAGGTTCAGATACGATGGGGATGAAGCATCGTGTTGATTTTGGGGTCTATGTTTTTTATGGAAGTATTAATACGCAATTAGCAGAAAAGACAAGCTTTACTAACGAGGATGCGGAGAAGATTAAAAATGCACTGGTTACATTGTTTGAAAATGATGCGTCGGCAGCACGCCCTGAAGGAAGTATAGAAGTACATAAAGTTTGTTGGTGGGAGCATAATTCAAAACTTGGTCAATACTCCTCTGCAAAAGTACACCGTTTATTAGAGGTTAAACGGAATATTGACGAACCAAAAACAATTGATGATTATACTGTATTGGTACATGAATTAGATGGTTTAAAAGTTGAGATTATTGATGGAATGTAATAAAAAGCGTCAGAATAGTTGAACGAAAGTATCCTTATAAAGATATACTCTATCAATTTATTAAAGGAAAGTCGCATCTCTTGCAGGTGCGGGGATTGAAATAACCAATCGAATATAAACGTGGGAAACCGAAAATAAACGATTCGGATGTTTTACAATTAACAGCACAAGCTATATGTCTTGAAGAAATGCTGCGGAAAGTATCAAAAACATGTCAAAATTATGGTCAACGAGTTCAAAATTCTGTATTTGAATGTGTTGTGGATGCAACTCAATTTGCTACTTTAAAAATGGAATTAATTAAGATTATTGACGAGAATGAGGATAGTCTCAGATTTTATCAGTTAGGTAATAACTATAAAAATAGAGTTGAGCATATTGGCATAAAAGAATCAATTGATTTAGAAAGCCCTTTAATTTTTTAGGTGCGAACGTATAGCACACATGAAATTCCCCATACATTCGCACCTGAATTTTCATAATTTATGAATAGAATTTGTGATTTTCCATACAAATTTCTTTATACAATTAAAAAATTGCATACTTTTGAAACAAATTAACGTATTTGTATATGATTTTGAATACAAATCGGTGTCGCACCTCTTATAGGTGCGGGGATTGAAATTATAAAGATAGTATCATAACTTAAAAAAAACGTAAGTCGCACCTCTTATAGGTGCGGGGATTGAAATTTTATTAAATACCCCTTGAGATCCGAAGCCATTTGTCGCACCTATTATTGGTACGGGGATTGAAATTATGAATGATGAAATTTTTGAAAAAACAGGTGAGGTCGCATCTCTTATAGGTGCGGGGATTGAAATGGGAATATGCCACCTATTAATGATATGGGTGGAGTGTCGCACCTATTATTGGTGCGGGGATTGAAATTTTGAAGCGGCTGTTGAGAAGTATCCAACTAATGTCGCACCCCTTGTGGGTGTGGGGATTAAAATGTATCTATGTAGACCCTACACAATTAGATTGAATGTCGCACCTTTTGTTGGGGAGGAATTGAATTCAGTGTTGCTACGCTTAGTGGGCATCCCTAGATTCTCTTCACTCTTGCTGGGGCGCGGATTGAAATGCTTCAAACCAACGTAACTTTTGCCTTAGATCTGTCGCACCTCTTGTAGGTGCGGGGATTGAAATCGACCTAAAACAGATGGAACTATTACAGATATTCGTCGCACCTCTCATTGGTATATATTCAACGATTCCAAAATTCATTATTCGATTTACTTTTTTAGGTGCGAATGTATAGCACACATGAACCCCCTCGTACATTTGCACCTAAATTTTCATACTTTTGAACAGTAATAACGTATCCGTTTATGATTTTGAATGCAAATCGAGGGCGCACTTTTTTAGTGCCAGGATCAAAATAACTCAACCAAGAATCACATAACTCTTAAACAAGTCGCACCTCCTATAGGTGCGGGGATTGAAATCCGAAAACTCGGAAGGAGTCTCAACTAAAACGGAGTCGCACTTCTTGTAGGTGCATGGATTGAAATCACATTGTAACAGACAAGGCAGTTCCGGTTAATAGTCGCACCTCTTGTAGGTGCGGGGATTGAAATAAGTAAATAAGGCGAGCGCGCTCGCCTAGGGAACGTCGCACCTCCTATAGGTGCGGGGATTGAAATTTATTAAGTGCTACTGAGATTCCAGCCGTTGCTGTCACACCTTTTGTAGGTGTGTGGATTGAAATACATGAACGTTCATATCTTTCTCCCTCATCATCCGTCGCACCTCTTTTTGGTGCGTGGATTGAAATTGTAGAGGACAGAATCCCTTACGAGTTTATGATAGTCGCACTTCCTGTAGGTGCGGGGATTGAAATGTGTAAGTATCAAAGACCAAAATGAGGGTAGACAAGTCACACCTCTTATAGGTGTGGGGATTGAAATTTTGAAGCGGCTGTTGAGAAGTATCCAACTAAAGTCGTACCTCTTATTTTGGACGGGAATTGAAATGTATCTATATATCCGCTCCACAATTAGATTGAATGTCGCATCTTTTATTGGAGAGGAATTGAAATCAGTGTTGCTACGCTTAGTGGGCATCCCTAGATTCTCTTAGCTCGTGCTGGCGTGGGGATTAAAATTTCGAGGCTGATCTTAGAAAAACGCTCCGGCCACGTCGCACCTCTTGTAGGTGCGTGGATTGAAATTATTTAGATAAATTACTAGAGAAGCACCGAAAAAGTCGCACCTCTTATTGGTGCGTGAATTGAAATCGAACAGCTCCTTTTATCCATTATGAAATCGGTGTCGCACCTCTTGTAGGTATGTGGATTGAAATTTATCCAATTAGAGCGTGGAGATTGGTGTTTGTGGGTCGCACCTCTTTTAGGTGCGTGGATTGAAATTACTCCATATGCTGATGAATACGATCCATCTAAGTCGCACCTCTTGTAGGTGCGTGAATTGAAATGGGCAACGCTGGGTAGTATTTTTTTGAAAACACCGTCGCACCTCTTATTTGGGCGGGAATTGAAATGTATCTATATAGCCTCTACACAATTAGATTGAATGTCGCATCTTTTGTTGGAGAGGAATTGAAATCAGTGCTGCTACGCTTAGTGGGCATCCCTAGATTCTCTTAACTCGTGCTGGCGTGGGGATTGAAATTAACAATTATCAGCGCCTAATCGCTTTCCTAATGCCACACCTCTTGTAAGTCCATGGATTGAAACCATTTTGAGCTACCTACTGCTTAATATATAACATTTCATATTTCGACTCTTATCCTTCTCCTGCTCATCTTTCAAATTTTCTCGACGTTTATTCAAATAAAAATAAAAAAGCTGAATCTCTTCTCACAGAAGAGGTTTCAGCTTTTAATTTTTTAATCATACCCTTTGCAACAAGATGCAATTATATTTCAGCGTATTCGCATCTTGTAGCTATTATTATGTATGCTATATTCCACAAAATAATTACAAAAAATCTCTGATTCTTTTTATCTATTTTTATAGTATGCTTCTTTTTTGAGCCATATGCTTCTTTTTTGACTCATCTATGTACGTATAAGTTTAGAAAATTGTGTCCAGACTTACAGATACATAGAAGAAAAAGGAGCGAAGAAAAGATGAAAGGTAATAAACAAAAACGTACAAAATTAGGAAGATGGTTAGATCAAAATGGAATTGAACAAAAGGAATTAGAAACAGCAGCAAAAGTTAGTCGTAGTACCATTACAAGGCTTTGTAATGATAAAAATCACGTTCCAACTCTTTCTATAGTCCAAAAAATTATGAAAGCTATTAAACGGTTTGATTCTAAAGTAAATGTACATAATTTTTGGGACATGTGAAAAGCACAAGAAATGAAATTCACCTTGTGCTTTTCACACTTATAGTACGTCTTTTAGTAAAAATGTACGTACATATACATTATATTTTATTCCATACTCCTCTAGTTTCTTTTCACGATAATCTGAAATTGTAAAAAATATAATGTTAGGTATGACATCTCTTTGTTTTTTATACAACTTTGCAATTAGACCATAGTACTTTATTTTTTCTTCATTTGTTTTCATGTGTTGCAACCTATCAATCTCAACAAAATGCGGTATCTGATCCACTCCATAATATGCATCTGGTACAATTGTTTTTTCTTCATTTTGGTATCTAAATTTTATAACTTGCTCTGTCTTCCAGTCCGGAAAATCTAAGCACATCCAAGCCTCGTTGCGTAAAAGAGTGTGTTCAAGTTGATGCTTCTTTTTTCGTTCATTTGGGTCTACGCCTAACAAAGCATAACCTTTTTTATTGAGATAATATACATACTCACGGTTATGCGAGGTAACATGGCAATATTGCCGTAGGTCCTTTAATACACGATTGGCATTTCGAATACTTCCTAGACAGTGGATTGCTTGCAATTGCCTCCTGGTTGCAAATTCCAACTTACTTAAACTCGATAAAATCTCTATTTGTCTCGCTCTCTGTTTGAGCTTCTGGTGCCTCATTTTGCTTCACCACCTTGAATTGCTTTAGTAACTCCCACATATCTTTATCCTTTAAAAAAGGTACCTGGATTTCTTCCGTACGATCCGTCTTAAATAATGCTCTTCCTGGCAGAGATGGCAGATCCTCCAGGCCTGGTTCATCTAATGCAACTTGTGAGGCAACGAGTGTTGATAATCGAAAACCTAGCTTCGCATCAGAGTTTTGTTTAATTTGTCTTGGTAAGGTATCAGAAGTAGGATATTGAGTGCAAAATATGAGTCGAAACCCTAAACCACCTCCGATTCTTGCGACTTCGGACAACATCTCCTGGCACAAAAATAATACATCACGTTGTTTTTTAGGTAATCCCTGTGTAGGACATAGGTTTGCACCTTCATCGACTATAATAAAGCAACGTTCTTTAATTGATGTGTCTATGATATTGGTAAAATAGGACTTCTTCATCATTTCAATCTGTTTTACCATCTTTTCACGCACTCTTACCAACATTTCTAAAGCCTGTTCCGGGTTTTCAGCTACTTCTACAACTTGTGATAGCTCCTTGTAAGGACTAAATTCCAGCCCTTCTTTCAAGTCGATAATATAAAATTTTACGTGTTGAGATTGTTGCAAAATTAAACTAGTCATCACATTTTTTAAAAATACTGTTTTTCCAAACCGTGTCATACCCGACACGCACATATGCGGTGTTTTCTCAAAATCATGATATACATATTTATCTAACGCTTTCCCCACCATAACTCTCCATGTATGCTCTTTTAATAGATCCTTAGACCAATTCCACATTTCAGGTATTCTTTGGCTAAATACTCGAATATGAAGCTCTCTTTGATGAAACGATATTTTAACAGGTTTATATAGACCTTCTTCTAATACTTCAGCTAACTTTTGGATTAGTTGACTAGGTACACCAAGTGGTAACTTGTAAACATAATTCATACTTATATCATCTTTAATTTCTTTTATAAAAATGGGATATTGTAATTCACCTTTATGTTGAACACATACCTTTGTAATTTCAAAAAACGTTGCAATTTTTTTCTTATCATTTGGTCCATTACTTTGGTAAAAATAAGCTACAGTTATAAAGGTTGCTGGGATTAATAAAAGTGACAACATTCCCTCCATACCTCCTTAAGGTAGTTGAGCCTGTATGGAAGCTTAGAAAAAGCGTTTAAGATGCGCTATTATAATCATTTTCAACTACCAGATGTAATGCTAGCGTAGAAACACATCTAGTATATCCATTAGAACGTACCAAACGCTCCCAATTAGTAAGCATTTAAGACCCGCACGTAGCAACCAACCTGGAAGATAAAAACCTTTCTTTTTCAAAAATTTAATTCCTAAAACTGAAGCTCCGGTCACACTATATACAATCCCTAACTCTCCAATGATTGTCATATTAACCCCATCCTTTTGGTTTAATGGACAAATTCCCTTTACCATCCTTAAAAAGTTGATATTCATCTAATAGTTCATTCCAGGAGACAGCCTGTTCATCACCATATAGATCCTCTTCGATTTTTTGACTTAAATAATAATACCCTCGGT
Organism: Bacillus thuringiensis; assembly: GCF_001182785.1. Classification (NCBI taxonomy): domain Bacteria; kingdom Bacillati; phylum Bacillota; class Bacilli; order Caryophanales; family Bacillaceae; genus Bacillus; species Bacillus thuringiensis. The sequence continues at coordinate 11,896 of NZ_CP012103.1, forward strand.
ATTGTCGGTCCAGGTATACTTCATGCCGTAGCATGTGCTCGCGTATTGCATAAATGTTGTTTTCCTTCTCGGTTCCTTTGTACATTTGCCTGAGCATTTCTGAAGAGTAGAGATACGGTGTACTATATAACATTTGATACTTACTCATATTCTCACCATCCATATAGTTTTCTAGATACATTAAATACATATGATGATGATTCTTATTTTCGAATTTGTACACAAAAAATACGCCATTCTATATTTAAGAATGACGTTCGACAATAATCTCCAACAATCGGAAACTATGCTATAATGTCTTAGTAACCGGAAAAGTTAGGGTGCATGGTTGTCATTTCTCTTCTTTCCACTTGTAGTGGGGGAAGGGGGTGAATAAAGCCATGGAAACATTTCTCGAATTTTTTAAAGAAATTATTAAAGGCGTACTACGTGAAAGCGTAGCACACCTTTTTAAGAAAAAGTATTTAGAAAACGAGAAATCCACCCTTTCTTATCGCCGTCGCAAGCAAAAGAAAAAGGGTGGATCTCGTAAGACAAAACGTTAAACGATAACCATCACCCTAACGGCTATGGTTACGTAAAAAGATGAGCACATGTTAGCGCATGTTGCTCTCTTTTTTTATTGTATGATTTTATTGACTAGAGTATACCTTTATTTGTACTTATATTATACCATTTGGAAAGTGTTTTGCAATCTATATAGATTCTATTCGAAAATATGACAGCTCATTTTTTTATTTAGTTAACAGGTATATACCGATTTTGTAGATTAGTTGTGCTGTCTTCAGGGGTCTCCCAACCTAGTTCTTTTAACTTCAAGACAAGTGGATGCCATTTACTTAGTGTACAATACCATTCTTCTCTTCCTTTAAGTTCGTTATAACGTGACTCAATTGAACTTGTTCCTTTAATTTGGTAAAAAAATTGAATAACTTCTTCTCTTTCTACATGTGTAAAAACAAATGTATCACCATGTACATAGCTATTTTCCCACACTAAATTTAGTATTTTTGAATACCCTTCCGTTTCAAAAAGTCTTTAAACCACTTACGCATTGACACGTAAGTTTTCATAACTTCTTTCGAAAACTTACTAGGATATAAATCATGTAACATCAAATACGGATTGTTACTCCAATACTCATAAACTGGCATACCTATTCTGTGTTTTTTCATCCATGTTATATCGTATACTCTTAATAACTGTTCATCCGTTAGTTTTTCTTTCTCCTCAATAGTCCATCGTAATGCCTCTAATCCTTTTTCTTTCGTCCAAAAATTTTTAGAGACCTTCTGTAGTTCCCACTCTTTAAAACGATTTGGGTATAAATCGTTTAACATTTCATAAGAGTTGTTCCAATGTTTATTTAATGGTGTCACAAGTCTATGTCTCACCAGCCACTGATTACTATACATTTTTAATAACTGTTCATCTGTTAATTTTTCTTTCTCTTCAATAGTCCATCTTAGTGCTTCTAATCCTTTTTCTTTCGTCCAAAAGTTTCTAGGTACTACACTAAATTCCCACTCTTTAAAACGTCCTGGATATAATTCGTTTAACATCATATATGGACTTAAACTCCAATATGTCAAAAGAGGCGTAATTAGTCGCTGTTTTTTCAACCATGCTATATTGTAAACTTTTTTAAGTTGTTCATCTGTTAGTTTTTCTTTCTCTTCAATAGTCCATCGTAATGCTTCTAGTGCTATTTCTTTTGTCCAAAAATTTGAAGGAACATTTTTTAGTTCCCATTGCTTAAAACGGTTTGGATATAATTCATTTAACATTGCATAGGGACTACAGTTCCAATACTTACAGCAAGGTGTAAGTATTCTTTTTTCTTGCAGCCACTTATCACTATAAACTTTTAGCAATTGTTCACCTGTTAACTGTTCTTTTTCTTCAATAGTCCATCGTAATGCCTCAATTGCCGTTTCTTTGGTCCAAAAGTTACTTGGGGTATAACTTAACTCCCACTCTTTAAAGCGGTTTGGATATAGCTCATTTAACATTGCGTATGGGCTACTATTAAAAAGCAAATAGCATGGTGAAGCTAATTTATGTTTCACTAGCCATTTTTGGCTGTATACTTTACCTAACTGTTCATCTGTTAGTTTTTCTTTCTCTTCAATAGTCCATCGTAATGCTTCAATCGCTGTTTCTTTAGTCCAAAAGTTACTTGGGGTATAACTTAACTCCCATTCTTTGAAGCGGTTTGGATACAAATCATTTAACATCGCATAAGGACTTCCATTATACACCAAACTGATCATGCCGTTTAATTTGTATTTTTTAATAACTTTTCCATTCCAACCTTTTTTTATCTCTTCTGTATCCCAATTCAAAATTACTTCAATTAAGTATTTTGTAACTCTTCTAGCCAAAAGCTTTTTATCGCCTTCACTCCAAACATAATAGGGAAAACTATCTCTTTTCCCATTTAACACCTCTTGGTAGATTTCTTCTATTGTTAATACAATATTTGAACTTCTATGACTCAATTCCACATCTTGAGGGATTATAGGACGGAGTTGCTGAATTCGCTTATACGCCTTTATTACTTCTTGTGTAAAACGGTCTGGATATGCATCATGTAATAAATTGTATGGGTTATTACTCCAATACATTGCTAAGGGCGTAGTTAGTCCGTTTCGCTTAATCCATTCCATATTATATTCTTGTAGAAATTCTTCGTTAGATACATTTCCTTTTTCCTGTAATATTTCTCTGATCACTTCCAAGGCAATCTCTTTTGTCCAATAATTATTAGAAACCTTTTTCAGTTCCCATTTTTTAAAATCTCCTGGATATAATTCATTCAGCATTGCGTAAATATTCCCATTCCAATGTTTATTAAATGGTGTTATTAACCGATGTATTTTAATCCACTCTGTATTGATAATTTGTATTAAATTTTCTTTAATTAACTTCTCTTTACTTTCAATATTCCACTTGATAACTTCTATTGATTTTTCCTTTGTCCAAAAATTTGAAGGAACATTCTCTAATTCCCATTCTTTAAAACGTCCTGGGTATAATTCATTTAGCATTGCATAGGCACTCCCATTCCAATACTTACTACAAGGGGTATTTATTTTATGTTCCTGTAACCATTTAGATCCATATACTCGTAACAACTGTTCATCTGTTAATTTTTCTTTTTCCTCAATAGTCCACTTTAAAGCCTCTAATCCTTTTTCTTTTGTCCAAAAATTAATAGGGGCCATTTTCATATCCCATTCTTTAAATATCCCTGGATATAGAGAATTGAGAAAAGCATAGGGACTTCCATTCCAATATCTTTTCATTGGTGTATTTAATTTATGTCGATTTAACCATGGTTGACTATATACACATAATAGCTGTTTATTTGTTAACTTTTCTTTTTCTTCGATTGTCCAACGTAAAGCCTCTAATCCTTTTTCTCTTGTCCAAAAATTACTTGGTGTAACTTTAAACATCCATTCTTTAAAACGATTCGGATACAAGGCGTTTAACATGCTATATGGACTATTTCTCCAATGAATTTGACAGGCTGGAGCCAGGTTATGTTGTTTCAGCCATTTGATATTATATACTTCAAACAACTGTTCATCTGTTAATTTTTCCTTTTCTTCAATAGTCCATCGTAATGCTTCCAAAGCATTTTCCCTTGTCCAAAATTTACTTGGAGTTTGTTTCATTTCCCATTCTCGGAACTTCCCTGGATATAAAGCATTCAGCATAATGTAGGGGCTATGATTAAAAAACTTAGCACATGGTGAAATTATTTTATGTTGAGTTAGCCATTTAGTCCCATATACTTGTAATAATTGTTCATCCGATAACTTCTCTTTTATTTCAATAGTCCACTTTAAAGCTTCTAATCCTTTTTCTTTTGTCCAAAAATTAAGAGGAGCCATTTTAAATTCCCATTCTTTAAAACGATTGGGATAAGCATCATTCAGCATTGCATATGGGCTTCCACGATAAATCATACAAACAGCACCATCTAATTTGTATTTTTTAATTAGTTTTTTATTCCATCCTTCTTTTAACATATTGTCATCCCAATTAAGGACTATCTCTACTAAGTATTTTATTACTCTTTTAATTAAATTTCTGTCTATATCTTCACTCCATGTATATGGTGGAAACTGTTTTCTTTTACCATCTAATAATTCTTGATAAATATCCTCAATTTTGATTGCACTCAAGAAAACACCCTCTTCTGAAAATCTATGATATTATTTCTATTTTACATGAAAAGAGATCTTTCGAGATGAAAGATCTTTTAAAATAAGGAGAGTAGTTCTTTATTAAATTTGCTTTGAAAATATATATCATTTTCTGTAATTATAATTAAAATAACAAATTTGGTTATACAAATGAATTTCTATATCTTATTAAAGATAGTTTTTTAGAAATTGATTATATTTATATTCACTCAAATTATTATTATATGTTTTGTTTGTTTATATATTAATTGTTTTATTTGTTTTATTTGTTTATATGTTTTAGGTGTACGAAACATGTTGATATATAAGGGTTTCTGACACCTAACTATAACAAAAATGGTTATAAAGATAACAAATTTGGTTGTTACTATAACAAAAATGGTTGGAAAGATAACAAATTTGGTTGCTTAATTATAACAAAAATGGTTGGAAAGATAACAAATTTGGTTGTTACTATAACAAAAATGGTTGGAAAGATAACAAATTTGGTTGCTTAACTATAACAAAAATGGTTGGAAAGATAACAAATTGGTTGCTTAACTATAACAAAAATGGTTATAAAATATACAACTATAAATTGTATTCCACTGAGATCTTAATATTTATTGATTTACATAATTCTTTTATTTGAAACTATTTAGCTCGCAAAAGTAAATCGTGAGGTTCGATAAAAAATCAACTATAACAAAGGCGATATATTTGTTATAGTTAGTGTAGTAGTAAAGAAAGGACGTATGTAAGTATGTCTACAAATCAAGATTTACAAATTAAAGAAAATAATATTGTTTCGAAATCGAATACTTTGATTGAAGCAAATTCACGTTTAAATTTGGTTGAGCAAAAAATGTTGCTTTGTTTGGCAAGTAATATTGAACCGAATGATCGGGATTTTAAAACATATACATTCCCAATTAGACAATTTCACGATTTACTTGGCTTGAGTGGATCGACTAAATATACTGAGCTAAGTAAAATTACAAAGGAATTATTATCAAAAGTAATTGAAATCCGGGCAGGGGAAGAGCTGATACAAGTATCCTGGCTATCTTCAGCGATTTATAACAGAAATAAAGGAACAATTGATATGCGTTTTGATCCTTTATTAAAACCATTTCTATTAGAATTAAGCAGTAAGTTTACAAGCTATAGATTAGCTAACGTTGTTAAATTAAAAAGTACATATGCTATACGTATTTATGAACTACTTAAACAATATGAAGATTTAAAAGAACGTACAATTAGTCTTGAAAATTTAAGGTATTACTTAGATGCAATGGATGTGTACCCTAATTATGCAAATTTTAAACAACGTGTATTGAAACCTTCCCAAAAAGAATTAGAGCAAAAAACCGATATCTCTTTTGAATTTGAAGAAATTAAAATAGGTCGGAAAGTACAAAAAATTAGATTTATCATTCGTAGTCAGAAAAAGAAAGACAACGATTTAGTTCGTTTCGAAAAAAAATTAGATCAATTTCAACATCCAAATACATTTGAACAAAAAATTAAGAGATTTGAAGAACGGTGTAAAGAAAAGGTATTTCCTAAAGTATTTAAGAAATGGGAAGAGCATAAAGAGATTGTGTTAGAGATTATTGAGGATATACGTTTTCGTTCAGATATTGATTCCCCAATTGGTTACGTAGAATTCATTCTAAATTCCCGATTAAAAGAATTGTCCGAAAAAGAAATAACAAATTCAAGTAGTCCAATTGAAGATCAGTTTGATAATAAAGGTGCATTAGAGATTGATAATATTATAGATTCAGTTATCCGTAAATATTCAACATCTACTGGAGCTGTGGCTACATTTTTAGTTGAAAGCACAGCAATTGAGGAATTAGTCAAAGTAGTTACATTAGAAGAAGCTGAAATTATTTGGAAAAAGCATGAAGCATTTGTCATGGATAAGATTTATGAATACATTAAAAAGAACAGCAAAAAGAAAAGATACTAGTGTGACATTAAAAAAGTTCTTTCATTCCGAAAGAACTTTTTTAAAATAAGGAAAGTTGCTCATCATCAGTTGGTATACAAATTTTCACGATATATGTATAATGCTTCCCCATTCTATTCGCTATCTCATTTTCCACTTGCTCTATAGCAGCATCAGGTGTATTTGCAGTAATGTATATAGTATCCGGTCGATACACTTCTCCATTAGGAGATATAATTGTGAATTCAATTGGGTATTTTTCCATAATCCTCATTCCTTTTACGCTTTAATATTATAAGGGATAGCATAATATACTTATAGCATATATTATTAAAACTAATAATTAACTGAATATTCGTTTAATTATTGAAACATTCTTCTTGGTAATCTGAACAATTGCATTATTTGATATTATATATTATAAGAATATTCCTTTTATTATGGGGTGATGGGGAGGATTATATGAACGTTCAGTTACAGGGAAATGAACAACTTACTGAATTACTTAATGAATGGTATTTACAAATTCGTTCTAGACATAGAGAAAACTCAAAAAGATTAAAAGAAGAGATCGAAAAACAGATAAATAATTTAAAAGAAAATCAAAATTTACTCTTTTATTATTCTCTGTTAGATTTTCGTTATAACTATTTAATTAACAATCTAAGTATTTCACAAAAAAGCTTTGATAAAATTGAGGCTTTTGAAACGCCACCAGAAGATTTTTTAGCATATTACTACCATTTCTTTAAAGCTATTCATTCTAAGTCAGTTGGAAGTTATATTTTGGCAGAGAAACATTATACCAAAGCAGAAAAGCTATTAATTCATATTCCAGATGAACTAGAAAAAGCTGAATTTTATTATAATTTATCCGTTTTCCACTATCATATTTACCAATCACTTTTAGCTATTAAGTACGTTACAATTGCAAAAGAAATTTTTTTTAAAAATCCAGATTGTGAGATAAAATTAGCTTATTGTGATAATTTACTAGGATTAGCATGTACACACTTAAAAGAGTATAAATTAGCAGAAGAATACTTCATTTCAGCTATAGAACAGTTCCGTAAATTTGGTAATGAACGTGATATTCTAATCGGTCGACAGAATATCGGTTTAATGTATGCAAATCAAAAACAATCTCGTTTAGCGATTAGATATTTAAAAGAAGTAAATGAAAAAATGCCAGGAAATTATAAAGCACTTTTTGTTGAAGCTAAACAACGAATTAATTTAAATGAAAATGAGATCGCACTAGAGTTGATTAAAGATGGGCTACAAATCTCAAATACATTAGAACTCACTGAATATAAATATCGTTTTAAAATTATGAACGAACTGTGCACTAATAATTCAACAGAAGATTTAGAAAAAGTAGTACTAGAAGGAATGGACTACTTTAAAGGCGAAAATTTATGGGAGTATGTTCAAGAGTATAGTGAGTTGTTAGCTGTAAAATTTCATACCGAAGCAAATTTCGAAAAAGCTAGTACATATTTCTTCTTAAGTTATGAGGCAAAAGAAAAAGTTTTTGAAAAGGAGGCTTTAAAATAATATGAGGAAAATGAAAATTATTTTAATGAGTATTATGGCAGTAGGAATTATGACTATAGGGTTAAACACTCCAAGTAAAGAAAATCCGAATATACATAAATACTCCGTATATATGATGGCAGATGGGAATACAGGATAAGAATGTTGTATATAAAGGGAGTTATAATCATTAATTTTTAATGATTATAACTCCCTTTTCTCATAAAATAATAGAAAATCCTCAAATTTGAAGAACCTTCTAAAAGTAAACAAATTGATGATCCTTAACTGGTTTACAAATTTTCAAGAAATAATTGTACTTATATTTTAAAACTATAAAAAATATCCTAATACACAAATGGCACATATTACACTTGCTAGAACAATAATTAAAGCAATTATTCCAAATAATAAATAACCAAGATAATAAAACCCTAGACAGATAAAAGCAGTAATCAATATAATTCCAATAATTTGTAAAATGAATGATTTAAATAAGAACAATACGATAAGAATAAATAACCAAAACATCAAAGATTTTAAAAAATGAGGTCGCTTTTTTGGTTTACTACTTTGCATTTCCATAAACTCACCACTTTCATTGTGTAAAAGTATGTATTAAATAAAACATCTCTTATTTAAAATACAAAAATGGAGTGCCTTCTCTAATAAGTAAGCACTCCCTCATGTCATTATGCATCTTGTTGTTTTTTGCTTCTTCTCATAAAAATGTAACTTTTAAAATTCATTTTAGAAAATTATTAATTCGTCCACTTGTTCATATCTATATTTCTTTTTATAGGCTTATTTACTGGATCTTCTTGGGTTTTTTCTTTCGATTTTTCAATATGAACATTTTTTGGCTGATCATCTTCATTTGCAGTTACTATTGAGCTTTCAACTTCTTCAATTACATTACCCTCTTCTGGCTGTTTGTACGTTAAAGGTGATTTGGAAGGTAAACCTCTTGGGATATCTCCTTGTAGCATGCCTTTTGCACTTAACAAGTCTTTTGCCATTCCAAGCTTAATCTCTTCGGTATCGACACTTTGTGTCCCGTATAACGCTATAAAATGTTCTAACACCTTTCTTGTAGCTTCATTAGGGTTTTCCTGTGATTCTATCCAAACAAATAGTTCTGGACATCTTTGACGCATTTTCTCCGATAATGGAATTTGAATCGCTTTTGGTTTAGCCATCATAATCACCTATTTTACTTGTTCTTTTTGAAATGCAATTGAACTAAATACTGTCATGCCTTTAACATTCATTTCTGTTGCGTTCTTAGCATTAATCCATAATATTTTAATTTTTTTAGAATCACAAATTTCTTTTAGATCTTCGAAAAGATTTTCTTTTAATTGGATACTTCCACCGCCATAGACAACCACGACTTCTACGTCATATTTTAAATCTTGTAATTTAGTTTCCGCAGTATCTAATACTTCATCAGCTAAATTAAATTTAGCTCTTGCTAAGAACTTCTTAGCATCTTCATAATATTTAGGATGCTCTTCTTTTAGATATCCGGCAAACTCTTGTCTTTGTATAGCAAAACCCCATTCATCTTCGAAATCTTTTTTAGCACGTTCAATCGCATGACCTATACCATGTCTTTCTCCCGAACTGTGATCATTATCATAATCGTAGCCTTTTGTAACAACATATTCTGTTGTTCCGTCACCAATGTCTATGTGTAGAAGACGTTTTTCTTGGAAGTATTCACCCGTTATATCTTTCATATCATAAGTTTCTTTAAACTCATTAAATATTTCATCGTTTCTATATTTCCCATTACCATCCTCGATTAAAGCAAATAGGGCAATAGTCCCTTCTTGTACAACAATTACTTTTTCAAATTTCAAAGTTACATAAACTCTCAAATCACCTACAGTTACCGTTACATGGTGACTACTATTTGTAAACCTTTCAGAGAGTTGTTTTGCCTTTTCTTTTGTCCATTCACTAGCTGGTAAAGCTGTAACCATAGAAACAATTGCTTCTATATTTGTACCTTCTTCTATTGAGTTTTGATCTTTAAACATATCTTGAACCGAACGACAAGCAATTGCACTAACTGTTGTCATAATTGTAGTATCTTGTCTATGCTTACCACGGTTTGATTTAATGTTAAGATTCTGAAGATCTTCACCAGAGCGAATGGCACGTTCTCCTACAAACACCCTTTGAGCTACTTGACCTTTCAAAGCTGAAGAATTAACAGTAACATCCATATTATTAATTAATCCATGCACTAATTCTTCAATTTTTTTATCTTGCGGAACAGGCTCTTTATACACATAACTATATGTGTTTGGAAATTTTATCATTTCTCCATTAATTGTAATCTTCTTCTCGGAATTCCCATTGTCATCTTCTACAAAATAATTGAATTTCATTTATATTACCCCTTTCTTATTGAAAAGAACTTATTTTAAATCATTTTAACTTATCTTAATTACATTTTACTATAATTAACCAGAAAAATCAACATAAATAAATGAAAATAAATCATTTTAAATTAAAATAATTTATTTTCATTTAAAATGATTTATAATTTGTGTGTAACTTCAAAAAGAGTTAATCTAATACATCCATTTTAAATCATTCTAATTTAAAATGATTTGTTTTAAATGTGTTATTTCCAAAATTCCCACCATTTTTTTTCTTTTTGTTTATTTTGAGATGCTACTAAAAGTTGTTTAGTTTCTTGGATCTCTCTAACATGTGTTAATAGCAAATTATCTCGTTCATTGTATCTGTTCTCCATGCGTTCTAACCGTTCGGCATTCATGATCTCAATACGTTCGAGCTGTTGAATTTTCTCCTTTAGTAATATCTGTTCTTGAAGTAATTGTTCTATAAATTCTTTAGGTAAATTCATTACGTTCTCGGATAGAACGCTAGGCGTTCTATCACCATCCTCTAAATCATTATCTGTTTCAATTTCAGCAAAAGGAACAGATAAAACAACCTTCACGGCTCCTTCAATACTCATTCCAGCCTCTTGGATCAGCTTTTTCATCTGTTCTAGTACTTTAATATCCTTTTGAACAAAAGCACGACTATTTTTTGCACCTTTTACAAAAGAATATTGTTCTTGTTCTAAGGCTATACACCATTTTCTAAGCGTACTTGTACCTATTTCTAAGCGTTCGGCAACATCTTTTGTCCAAAATGAGCGTTCTTGCAACTGTTCGCCCTCCTTTATTTTTTATATAGAACGTTTCCACATTAATTATTAAAAATCCTATGATTTTATTTTTTTCTATATAAAGGGAATCCCTAAACTTCGTTAAAAATTGCTATTTAAAATTAAAACATATGCTTTTCCTACAAAAAGTAATATGAACGAATTAATACCATGTTTTAAATTGTAAATTGATAGGGAATCTTTTTAGCTTAATTTAAGATTATTGTAATTATCATTAGTAAAAAGTATTTACTCCCTAAGGAATGACAAAATTCACTTTTTTAAATACAAATTAAAAATATAATTACTCTATTTATTAAATCTTGTTTTAAAAAAGTAAAACCAATAAATACATTAGAAAAAAATATAGTCTTTGAGTCTTACTCTTACAAGCAATTTAGAATTTGAGCTTAGTAAATCTCTAAGTTAATATGTGGGTAAATTTCTGAATATTAAGTCTCGGAAAGGGAGGTTATTTTACTAGAATTTAAAGTGGAAAGTGAAAGTTTTTGATGCAAAGTGAGGTTACGTTTTTCTTTAAGTTTCTTCAGATATTTAAAGAAAGTGGGGGATAAATAAAGGCATGACGAATAGCCTTGCTATGTGTGATTTTTTCAAGCAAGGCTAAATGATAATTATTTTTTGAAAAATAGGGTTTAAGGGTTCGGAACAAGCATTTTTTTGAATAAATCGAATGGGATTGTACTATTATTCTTTTTATCTATTCCCATATTTGCAAGATGTTTTTGAGATTCATTTATTCTTTGTTTTTGATAAAAATTTAATTTTTCACTAAACATTTTCATAAAATGAGCCGGAGCGCTATAATCAGCTTTGTTATCTCTAAACCATTTAACAGATTCTTCAAAAGCCCACTCACCAGACGTTCCTAAGATATCTAAATCTGGTGGCAATCTTAAAGCAATTACATAAGCATCATTTTCAGTTAAATTTGTTACACGTTGACTCATTATATGGTGGTAAGCTCTTTTCTGATCTTCACTTAAATAAGTGTTTAAGTCTTCTTCTCGCTTCTGAGTAGAAGTAGGTTCAGATTGTAATTCTTTTTCCGTTTTAATATCAAAAATATCTAATCCATTAGAAGAAACAGATATTTGATTTTCATCTTCAGATTCACTTTTTCCTTGTGAAATTTTCTTCTTTAAAAACTCTGTGAAAGTAGAGCATATATCAATAACTAAAGCCCATTTTACCTTGAAGTATTCAATGATTTTTAAATAATTGTTATGCATAGTCAAGATGTAAACGGAAGGAGCAATCTTTCCGTGCCGTCTTACCTTTATTTGTTGGCATACTCCTAAATCTTGCAGCCAATTCAACACGTAATTAATAATGGGTTTAGAAATACCCGATTTTTTACAAATGTGTTCTTGCCTTACTTGGGCATAACCTTCTTGTACCAAATAAGATAAGATAGTCTCAAAGGCTTCAAATTGTCTTTTGGTAAGATAATCTTTTGTGGTAACACCTTCATATTCATCATGGACAATATTATCAATATAAGTAGTAACTTTCTTGATTGATTGATTAATAGTTCCAGGTGTTTTGGGTAAATGTTTAATTCGAGGACTTAATTCAGCTTTTGCTCGACTAAGCAAAAAGTTGTTTAATAACACGAAAAAACCTCCTATTTTTTTCCACCACAAATAAACAGAAAAATGCTGGAAAAGTAGAGGTTTTTATTCACATTATATTTTTCACATGCTATAATAAATATGTAGAAAATATAATAATAAATAAACCCCCTACTCTGATTGAGTTTTTAATTGGTTCACCCGCCAAAGTGATATGCCAATTAAAAACAGGTTGTGGTAGGGTTTATTTTTTGTTTTTTTAACCATAATAAGGTTGAATTTCTTTATATGCCCTATTGTATAACTATTATTATGAGATATCAATCGTTAATGTAAGAATAAAAAAATGTAACTTAATTAAAGCCTCCGGTTAATTTGAACTGGAGGCTTTAATTTCGTATTGGATATATTTTCTGAAATTCATATATTCTTCTTGTAATTTGTCATACTTATAACTAATAAATTCTGTGTATTCATGAAGTTGTTTCTCTAATTGTTCTTTTTTGTTTAGTGGTAATGTAAGTAGATCTTCATAAAGATCATGTGTCATAAAAGGCAGTTCGTGATTTTGTTCGCCCTCTGTATCTTCTATATTAATATCCACTTTTGTTTGATTTCCTTCTATTGCCAATTCCCTATTTTGAATGGTTTGAGTATTGCCAACCAAATAATCTGTACTGACTTGGAAAAGATTAGCTATAACTATTAAAACACTATATGGAGGTTCAGCCCCTTTATTTTCCCAATTTGAAACGGTTGTTTGAGCGAAACTTGTTCCACTAACTTCTCCTATTTTTTCACCTAGCTGTTTCATGCTCCATCCGGCTTCTAGTCTTAGTGTTTTTACACGTGCTCCAAAAATACTCATTTTATTTTCCTCCCTCTTAATTGATATGATATGATGTGCGATTTTTGGTAAGATATACGTCTGTTATAACTCCGAAGAGGGTTATTTAACTTTAAAAGTGATAAAAATATCAATAAATATTAAAAAAACAGTTGTTTTAACTTTAAAAGTGATATATGATATTTGTAAAGATAACCGAAAGGAGGTTATGAAATGTCTTTAAAGCATGAGAGAAAAGCACGGAATTATTCCTTAGAGTTTCTTTCTCAAATACTAAACATTAGTCCACAAGTGCTACATTCTATAGAAAAAGGCACATCTGGCGTTAATGCTGAACGAGCAGAAAAAATTTCGATTTTTTTTGAAAAGCCTGTAGAGTACTTTTTTGTACCAACTTATTATCGAGTTCGAGAATAACTTTAAAAAGGTTACTTTTGTTAATTTAAAGATAAAAAGTAACCATATACGATTAATTATAGTAAAAAAAACTAGTAATTCAAATAGAATTAATGATTCAAAAACTGATCTTTGAAAACTGCATATCATTTGAGGGAGCTGTTAGTATGTTGAAACGATCGTATCAAACGTTACTCATTGCTATGAGTATGATTCTAATTGTCTTAAGTTTTGTATTTCCACTTACTAAGGCAAGTGCTGAAGTCATCAATCGTGAGAAATACGAAATGGATTGGAGTTTTAGTCCCATGTATGGGAAAGACCTACGGACAGAGTTGTTGAAGAATACGAATGGGCAAATTGCGTATTGCTTAACGTATGGAAAATTAAGTCCTAACGGTAATGATCTTCCAGAAATGGGGCGTACAGATGATATTGTGTATCGGGTTCTTCTAAATGGATATCCACAAAAGAGTCCAGAAGAATTAGGTGTTTCTAACTGGAAAGAAGCGCATTATGCGACACAGCTTAGTGTTTGGACAGCGTTAGGTCAAATTGACATTAATGAAGTTCAGCATCGTAATGGAAATGTTGCGAAAGCTGTAAAAGCTATTATTGGTGGTGCAAATGCAAGCCAGGAAACACAAGACCTGTACATGAATGTAACACCAACAGACAATCAAGAAGCAAAGTTAAACGGTGAGTACTTTGAAACGACAGTGTATCAAATTGAAAGTAACGCTAAGAACGGTGTATTTACAGTTCAACTAGCTAATGCGCCGAATGGAACGAAAGTTGTTTCTACAAAAGGTGAAGCGAAACAACAATTCAATTTAGGTGAACAATTCCGTATTCTAATACCGAAATCCTCTCAAACAGGTAACTTTTCCTTAAAAGTAACATCTAATCTTTCTAATTTGCAGGCAGTCGCTTATCAAGGAACTGATAAAGTCCAAGATGCAACAGTCCTTTTAGAAAAAAATGAGGAAAAAGTGAGTGCCGATCTACAAGTAAACTGGAAATCTCTTGGTGGATTGAAAGTTGTAAAAGTAGGAGAACAAAAAGAATTGCTACAAGGTGCAGTGTTTGAAGTCATGAACAGTGCTAATCAAAAAGTAGGCACAATGACAACAAATGAGCAAGGTTCAGCAAGCCTTTCTGGTTTAGAAATCGGAACTTATAATCTTAAAGAGGTAAAATCACCTAATGGTTATATACTGAATGGGCAGCCACAACAGATTGAAGCTAAAACGGGTGAGGTTGCAACAATTACAGTGCAAAATACAAAGGTAAAAGGAAACATCGAGATTAAGAAATTAAGTGACAGTGGAAAAACACTTCCAAAAGTAGAGTTCACTGTGTATACAGCAGAGGGAAAAGAAATCACAAAAACAACTACAAACGAGCAAGGGATTGCACAAGTGAAGGATCTTCCGTATGGAAATTATTATTTTGTTGAGACAAAAGGGGTAGAAGGATATCTTCTGAATCAAACTAAATATCCATTCGAGATTAAAGAGCAAGGAAAAACGCTAACATTCACAGTCGAAAATAAAGAAGTAAAAGGAAACGTGCAACTTCTAAAAGTAGATGGAGAGAATCCAGATAAAAAATTAGAAGGTGCAGTGTTCGTTCTTCAAGATAGTAAAGGGAAGAAAATAAGTGAACACAAAAGTGATAAAAACGGTTTGATTGAAGTGAAAGACTTATCATTTGGAGCATACTCATTTGTTGAGAAGCAAGCACCAACTGGCTATGTTTTAACGAAAGAATCTATTCCTTTTAGTATCTCGGAACAAGGAAAGACAATCATGCTAACAGCGAAAAATAAGCACATCACAGGAGAATTAGAGATTAGCAAGGTAGATTGCAGATGGCAACAATAAGCTTCCGAACGCTGAATTTACTATTTTTAACGAGCAAGGAAAAGAAGTTGCAAAAGGAAAAACGGATGAAAACGGCATTGCAAAATTTAAGCTTCCATATGGAAAGTACACGTATAAAGAAACATTCGCACCAGACGGATATTTACTGAATGAAGAGATATTCCCTTTTGAAATTAAAGAGGATGGTCAAATTATTAAGCATACGGTGAAGGATCAGAAGAAACCGACACCACCTACACCAGAGACACCAAAACCAGAACAGCCAGAACAACCACAAAAACCAGAAATACCACAAAAGCCAGAGCAACCAGAAGCACCACAACCGCAGGTACCGGAACAACCAAAAGTAACCGAAAAACCTGTCATTCCACAACTAGAGAAACCACAACTAGAACAAACACCAAAGAAAATCGAAACGTATCTTCCAACAACAGGCGGTAAAGCTGAAAATCCATACATAAAATGGATTGGTCTTGCATGTGTCGTACTTGGCTTAATTGGAGCTGTATATGCAGTAAGAAACCGTAAGAAAGCTCAATCTTAATATGAAAGAATATGAAGCTCATTTTAGCGAAATTGATGAAAATCCGTTAGGCTTTGCTATTGGATTTCGAAATGCATGCATACTCGTAATTCCTATTTGGACAGTTGTTTTTTGGATAGGGAGCAAGATATAAGAAACCGAGAGGGAGATGAAATGAAATGCCAGAAATCTACGTCGGTAAACTGAAAAATTTAGGGAAACCTGGGGAAGACGTTATGCAGCGCAAGAGTGCTTGGTTACCTGAAGAATTGATGCAAGCAATTTCAATCGCTCAAACTGTAATTAAGCCATTAAAGCAACATGATTATTGGATAGAATCCGCTACAAAGTTATTGGCAGGAAGTATTTTGTATCTGGATCAACGGCATAAAAACCTATATTACCTAGATGTGAAAAAAGTTATTGAGTTCACGGAAAAAATGTATGAGAGTGAAGCGAACTTGGTAGAGGTAGCTTGGTAGAGGTAGTAAATTCGCTCGAAAATGAGCATCCAGCATATCATATCTTCCATGAGCTAGGTCTTTATTCAAAAGAAACAAGGGATGCGATAACTGTCACTTTGTTATACATTCTTGAAAAACATCAACGTGAAAAGCAAGGGGAACAAAAAGAGTATTTTTGGTTTCAGTAGCAATCAGAAGAGGAAAATGAAATAGGAAGGAGTGCAATACATGTTAGGCGTAGCTAAGAAGTATACAAAGGTGATTAGAGCGTTGAAAGAACTGAATGAAGGGGAAAAGGTTGCAGGTGTGATAAAAGCTCGATTTGGGGCGTATAAAACGGTCATAGAAGGTGTAAAAGAAAACGCCAACGATTTTATTTTCATTTTTGATCCAAAAGGTATCTTTTATGAAGATACCCATCACGAAAAACGAAAACAAGGGTATCACATCATCAAACATGATTTACTAACTGGTTATGAAACGCTACAAATGCATCTAAAACAAAAATCTGTTGTGTACATCAGTGTAGAAACGGAAACAAATACGTATCAAGAGAGAGGAGAAGCATTATCTAATTTTCTTCAGTATCTAACAGAATGCAAGAACATAAGACCAATTCACCTGGTATTTCATCAATATGATTTGTACCCGATCCCTCATATGGAGCAGTTTTTAAAAGAAAGCGCGACATACCACATTCAGCATTTAATCGTAGTTGAATCTCAATCCGCATTACAGCACATATACGGAAAAGAGGCAGCACAACGCATCATAACCTCGTATAACACAACAATCCTAGCATGATCTAAGGCACTTGTTCACTATTTCATCCTATCTAGATGGCTAGAAAACTAGACAAGGGAGAAGCGTTTTTCTCCCTTCTTTATCAAAAATAGGAGGCGTTCATATGGGAAAAGAAAAAAGACTCACATTTTATGATATTGCGGCATCACAAGCTCATAGCGTTAAAACTTTTGATGGAAAAACATACGAACTAAAAGGCACCATCGCAATTGAAAATAGCACAGGAAGCATCGAAAAGGTAGCTCAAATTTATTATCAAGTGCGCTCGGTTAGGGATGAACATCAAAACTTAATTGCTAAACGAAAAAATAAACATGCGGAATTAGTAGCTGTCAAACAAAAGTGTAAATAAAAAAAGCGATTTTGAAGTGTGCTGAGAACATAGCACAAAGTAACTTGCTCTTTGACAATTTAAATATATATTGCGTATCTTTTCCTTTCAGTAATGATGTAGAAGGATAGTATACGATTTTCAATATATATGCGTGCCTCCCTTCGAAAGGTCACTAGAAGGGTTAGGTATACGGTTATCGTTGGGTGAGTAAGATCGTAAAACTCATCTGTGACCACTGGGAAATGCATTGTATCAAAGACCTGTTTGTGTCAGTACTCGTGAGGAATATCCCATTTTGACATTCTGAAGAAGCGAGGAACATCACAACAGTAGATACATAAGGTTCTACGTTCACGCCAAAATACGTAGTGCGGTATTGGGCATATAGAAGCTAGGTCGGGATTAGTCTCTATACGCATGCCAATACAGGGTTCGTCATTCCAGCCATAAATGATATTTCCATTTTCTATCCCACTTTCCTTTAAATGTTATAAGATAAAGATAGATGTTGAAGTTTAAATGTGTCTCATCACACTTCAAAATCGCTTGAAAAAATATGACATCGGGAGGAACATAAATGAGTCGTAAAGGGTGGATCATTTCCGCTATTGTTGGACTGTTAATTGCAATTGGTATTGGTTCAACATTTGTCTTTAGTTCGGGAAAAGGGGAAGTAATGGATCTTAGTCCGTTAGAAATGAAAAAGTTCATGAGTGAGGATGGCACAGGTTTTGTTATGTTGAATTCTAATATGAGACATAGTAATGATTGGATTTTTCTTGTAAAGAATATAGCTGAAAAGGAAAAAATTCAAGTAAGAGGGTTGAATGAAAATCGTGAGGACATTCCAGGTTCAAGTAATCCTCATGATTGGGGCTTATCACAACGAAGGGATTCTCTCGCTTATTATGAAAAAGGAAAACTAAAAAAAGATATTGATTTTTCTAAGTTTAAAGAATCCGAACTTGAAAAAGAAGTTACCTATTTTGTCCAAAATTGCAAAGAGCAATATCAGAAATAATCACATAATCATTGAAAGGTGGTGATATAGTGGCGATTACACAAAGGGAATTAAAAAAAGAAAAAGATATGGTAGCAAACCTATTAAGAGCCAATGGTCAGGATTATAACCATTGGCTTCATTTACATCATCAGAAATACATTGAAGAAAATCAAGATTTAGTAATGAAAGCTTTACAGGCTTATAAAGCAACATCAACAGAAGTAAAGGAAGACAGCAAGGCGAATGAATCAAGTCAGCTTAGTAACGTATAAGCACTTAAAAATGAAAAGGGAGTGAATGTATATGTCAATGTTGGAAACATTATCTCAAATGTTAGTGTTAGGTGATGCGATGGACGGTCTAATTAATACAGGGAATTCATTTATTGCATGGATGCAAAGGGGGGCAATGGTTAGTACAGCGATTGTATTTTGCTGGGGTGCTTATCTATTAATTTGGGGCGGTGAACGAGGAAGACATAAATGTATTTGGTGGTTTCTTGGTGGGGCAGCCGGACTCGTTATTGTAATGGGATGCCAATACTTAGCAGAGAGCGTAAATAGCAATGTGAAATTTGGTCAAATCTTATTCCCGTTTCTTTGGATGAAATAGTGAAAAAATATAATTAAGGCAATGAGGAGGCTATGCAAACAGTATGGCTTTTTTTGTTGCCTTTTTTCATGGAATTTAAAGTGAATGGAAGAAAGGAGAAGCCATGTTTGTCATTTTTAAGAGTAGCAATGGAACAGAAATTGAGTCGGGTAAGCAATATTCGTTTCATGAAGCTTATATCTTAACGAAGCGATTAGAACGAGTTTATAGAGAGGCAGGGCGGCAAGAACATATTGATTTCGATTTGTTAGATGGTCATTCTAATGAAATTTATAACGGTACGTTATCACTTGGTTCGAGATATGCAGATCACATTTTTGATCACATTTCTAAAAAAATGAATGTGATGCAATTAGATCCAGAACAAGAGGAACAAAAGAAGGAGCTGTTAGAAACATTAGAAAGAGAAATCAATGATTCTCCTTTTCATGAAGAATATGAATATCAAGAAGAATCATCAGAAAGGAAGGAAGAACCCTCTTATCGTCCAGCGGATGAAGTGAAAACAGTAGTAAAGCCTGGAAAGGAAAATAGAAAAGGATTCAAGATTATTGCGAGTGTCATAGGAAGCGTAGTGTTAATTGGAGCTGGTGCCATATTTGCCTTTAAGTTGTTCTCCTCCGAACCAGTTTCGAGTGCAAATGCTGGCTCTGAACAATATGTAGTAAAAGGATTACAACAGGCAGCCATTCAACAGTATGGAGAAGCCGTTAAATACTTCGATAAGGTCGATTACACAGAATTAGATAAAGATAGTCAGAAGGCAGTTCTATTTACTTATTTATTAAATGGAAAGGCAAATAAGGCATTACAATATGAGCCGAAATTTGCAGAAAGTGTGGTTGCTTATTTTATTGGGATAGACAACATGAATAAAATCAATGAAATTGATGTCAAAAATGATGTAATCGACTTTGAAAAGGCAGCACTTAATAAGAAATATGAGGAGGTAATTAAGCTTAAGGGTAAAGTCAATATGGACGGTAGACGTGAAAAACTCATTGTTGAAGCTTTTGTACATCTAAAAAAATATGAAGATTGTTATTCTTTTGCCAAAACGCAAGGAAATAAAAACGTAATGAAAGAGATCAAAGAATTAGAGAAACGAGATATTCAACAATCTACGATAAGTGAAGAAGAAAAGAAAGCTAAGATTGAAAAAATTGATAAAGATCTACAGAACATCTAAGGGGGAGAGAATAACATGCCTTTAAATTATGAGAATCTGTACAAAAAAATGGGAATAGTTTTTCTTGGAGGTTCGTTGATATTGAGTACGACAGGGTGCAGTTGGTTTGGAAGTAAGGAATCATCTAAAAGTAAAACAGCTATTACAAAAAAGGTAGATAAGAATAAGCCAGATGAAAAGAAAGAAGATCTGAACAAATATGATTTTGAAGCAATTACAGAAAACGCAATTCAAAGTAAGGATAATGAAGTTGCTTATGTACTCGAAGAACTGGATAAATCAAAAATTAATTTTAAAGAAAAATCTATTGTAAGTAATCTTCAAAATGGGGATGACACCACTTTTCGTGTTCTAGCACTCTTTGATAAAGAAACAAAAGATAAAACACTTCAAGATACAACAAAAGATAATGTGATTGCAGTTATTACGGATAATAAGCCACAAGTCAGCGTGAATGGAGATCATTTTGCATTTGGCGATCAAATTATTGATTCTTCAGTAGCGAGTATAGGAGATATTCTTCCACCAGAGAAGAAACCAGATGCAATTGTGAACCCACCAATTATAACGGAGGGTGAGAATGGTAATACGGAAAATACAGGGACAGAAAAACCAAGGCCACCAATAGAGCCGGAAAAACCAACAAATCCAGAGAAACCGACAGAGCCGGAAAAACCAACAAATCCAGAGAAACCGACAGAGCCGGAAAAACCAACAAATCCAGAGAAACCGACAGAGCCGGAAAAACCAACAAATCCAGAGAAACCGACAGAGCCGGAAAAACCAACAAATCCAGAGAAACCGACAGAGCCGGAAAAACCAACAAATCCAGAGAAACCGACAGAGCCGGAAAAACCAACAAATCCAGAGAAACCGACAGAGCCGGAAAAACCAACAAATCCAGAGAAACCGACAGAGCCGGAAAAACCAACAAATCCAGAGAAACCGACAGAGCCGGAAAAACCAACAAATCCAGAGAAACCGACAGAGCCGGAAAAACCAACAAATCCAGAGAAACCGACAGAGCCGGAAAAACCAACAAATCCAGAGAAACCGACAGAGCCGGAAAAACCAACAAATCCAGAGAAACCAACAGATCCAGAAAAACCAACAGATCCAGAAAAGCCAACAGATCCAGAAAAGCCAACAGATCCAGAAAAACCAACAGATCCAGAAAAACCAACAGATCCAGAAAAGCCAACAGATCCAGAGAAACCAACAGATCCAGAGAAACCAACAGATCCAGAGAAACCAACAAATCCAGAGAAACCAACAGATCCAGAAAAACCAACAGATCCAGAGAAACCAACAGATCCAGAAAAGCCAACAGATCCAGAAAAGCCAACAGATCCAGAAAAACCAACAGATCCAGAAAAACCAACAGATCCAGAAAAGCCAACAGATCCAGAGAAACCAACAGATCCAGAGAAACCAACAGATCCAGAGAAACCAACAGATCCAGAGAAACCAACAAATCCAGAGAAACCAACAGATCCAGAAAAACCAACAGATCCAGAGAAACCAACAGATCCAGAGAAACCAACAGATCCAGAAAAGCCAACAGATCCAGGTAAACCAACAGATCCAGAAAAACCAACAGATCCAGAAAAACCAACAGATCCAGAAAAACCAACAGATCCAGAAAAACCAACAGATCCAGAGAAGCCAACAGAACCGGAAAAACCAACAAACCCAGAGAAGCCGACAGAACCAGAGAAAACAACGAATCAAGAAAAGCCAGTTCTGAAACAAAATGAAAAGATGGTAGCGAGTAAATAAAGAGAAAACAACTGATTTTGCCAAAAAGGTACTCATAAAAAGAGTACCTTTTTAATTTGAAGCTGGATTGAACAGAGGTGGTACTTTGATATGTATAGTGAAAAGATATCAATCAAATATAAATTAGCTGAAAAAGAAGTACTCATTCCATTGAGTGCTTTTTTGTTTGTTGGAATGTTTTTGATCGCTAATTTTTTACTCAACTTATCTTTAGAGCTGATAGAAACAACATTTAGTGATTTATTACATCCTAAACCATTTCATATGGAGGTAGGATTTCTTTTTCAGATGCCAATTGCAGAACATCCAATTTACTACATGCTTGTTTTCCTTGTAGTGATTGGAACTATAGCGAGAACAGTGTACAAATTGAAATCTTCCTTTAAAAACTTAAATAATCATCAGAAAGGATCTAGTCGTTTTACAACAGTTGAAGAGTTGAAAAAGCAGTATAGAGCTGTACCGGATCGAGAGGAATCATTTAAAGGTGGCGGTGGTGTTGTTATCTCTCGATTAGGTGACAAGGTATTTATTGATGATAGTCCGGTAAATAATTTAATCATTGGTACAACACGCTCTGGTAAAGGGGAAACCTTTGTATTTCCTACAATTGATGTCTATTCTAGAGCGGAACATAAACCCTCCCTAATTTTTAATGATCCAAAAGGGGAGCTCTTCAGTGCATCGAAAGAAACGCTGGAAGAACGAGGCTATCACATTGAAGTTTTGAACCTGTTAACTCCACTTGATTCTATGAGTTATAACTTATTGCAGCTTGTTAAAGATGCCTATAAAGATGGAGATTATTCAACGGCACAGGCATTATGTAAGACGCTCTCACACACTTTGTATTACAACCCAACTGTAAAAGATCCTTTTTGGCAACAGTGCGCTATGAGCTTGTGTAACGCCATGATATTAGCCGTTACAGATAAATGTATTGCGGAGGGTACAGAAGAAAAAATCACAATGTATGCAGTTGCAAATATGTTATCAGAACTTGGTTCAAAAGAGGTAATCATAGATCCGGAAGCAGATCCACAAAATGCATTAGATTTATACTTTGAAGGTTTACCAGCGGATAGTGTTGCCAAGATGCAATATGCAACCTCAAACTTCTCGAAAGGAACGACACGAGGCGGAATTTTCACTCAAACAATGAACGGACTTTCTATTTTTACATTTGATGAAATTGCTAAAATGACAGCGGAAAACAGTGTGGATTTAAAACGTGTCGGTTTTGGAAAAACAATAAAAGGAAAAGTAGCACCTAGAAAACGAGTAGAAATTGTATTTCCAGATGGCTCAAAGGAGTCTATCAAGGCAGATATTACAGGACGTTTTGCATTAGATTTTAAGCAAGTAATACAAGTTGGAGATACCATTCAATGTAATGAAAAGGAAGATCCTCAAACGAAAACATCTATTTCTATTACAAAAATAGATGAAAAAACGGGTCATACAGAATTTAAAGTAGTAGAAGAACATGAAGATATGAAAATAACAAAAGTGGATTATTTCAATAAACCAGTTGCTATTTTTATGATTACGCCAGACTTTGATTCTTCGAACCATGTGATTGCTTCTATTTTTGTAAGGCAGCTTTATTTTATATTAGCAAAGGGTGCATCCCTCGCTCGTGGAGGAAAATGTCACCGTGAAGTGATTTTTTGCCTAGATGAGTTTGGAAATATGCCGAGTATTGAAGGAATGGCAAATATTATCACGGTTTGTCTTGGTAGAAATGTTCGCTTTAACCTTGTAATCCAGGCATATGCACAATTGAAAAATAAGTATGGTGAGGATGCAGATACGATTGATGGAAACTGTGGGAATACCATCTATATTCTAACTAACGATCAAGAAACCGCCGAAAAAGTGTCCAAAAAACTAGGGAATCAGACAATTAACCTACCTTCCCGAAGTGGAAAAGGTCTTTCTACTGATAAAAATAAAACGGAAGGTCTAGATCAACGACCATTGTTAACAGCAAATGAACTTATGAATTTTAAAGAAGGAGAAAGTGCCGTTATTCGTGTCATAAAACGTCAGGATAATAACAGAAAACGGATCAGACCTCGCCCGATTTATAATACGGGGGAAACAGCCTTAAAATACAGATGGGAGTACTTGGGAGTAGAGTTCGATACAGATAAATCTATTTTAGATATAGATATTGATTCTCTACATGATGATGTAAATCCAAAATCACTTATTGTAGATTTTCTAGGAGAGAGAAAAGCAGAACAAATTGAGAAAAAAACGTCAGAACCAGAACAAGTACAAGAACAAGAAGCTTCTTCTCAAATAGAGACACCGCAGCCAGTAGAAGAGCCAACAATGATGGGAATTGATGAAGAGATTCCGGAAGAGGCATTTCAGCAGGAAGATAATCCGTTTGATTCCCTCTCCATTGAAAATTGGAAAGAAAAAACGGTTAACGAATTTTTCGAATCTGATTTAGCGGTTTTAAAACTGGTCGATAAGTTCTTTTTAGCGCAGTTAGGCAAATCATTAGATGAAGTTGAAAATCAAGAAATGGGCGAGTTTTACAGTGAATTTCAAATGTTAGCTCACAATGACCATATCGACAAAAGTGTTTATCAAGCAGTCGAAAACAAGATAAATCGAATCTTGCGTGATTTAGAAGAAAAAGAACAAGTGACAAGTTAGAAAAGCACTCAAATAATTGAGTGCTTTTTTGATTCCAAACATAAAGGAGGAAGAGGGAATGTGTGTACCGACAATCACGGATAAAATGCAATTGATTTTAGATAGTTACTCGCCATTTGTAACAGAAGAAAATGAGGTCATTCTTGGTCTAGAAGATGCGGTTCTTTTCCTTTCAGTAGATCGGGAACAAAAAGGGAAATTGATTATTCGTATCGACAGACTGAATGAAAGGGTGAATTGGACAGCAAAAGAAGTATTGGGACAATAGCAAGAATGAGAGGAGGGTAAATCGTGAAAGATAAAGAGATTTTAAAGGTTTTAGAATCGTTTTCGGATTATCTTCAAGTAGGAGACATCGTGAACTATGTATTGCGTTGGCTAGGATGGTTCCTAATTGTAGGTTTATCTTTAGTTGTAGATGCTTTAGAAGGTGTGACAGATGCCATACTGGGGATTAAAGGATTCTTTAATTCACCAGAAATACAAAATTTTGTTGATATGTTATATCCATTGTTTGTTGTTCTATTAGCCATTTCGTTTTTATATATTGGCTACATGTTTATTATGAACAAACAAATGAATCGTTCTCAAATTATCGTCAATATTTTCGTAACATTGAGTGTACTTTGTTTATTAAGTACGGGTATGACAAAGGTCGATAAGTTCACCGATGATGCCATAGCGGTTGTGAAATCTGAACAAAAGGGTTCTTTAAGTGATGAAATTATTAAGAAGAATATAACGGATGTTGCAGTAATAGATCAAAATGGATGGAAAAAGAAAGAGGATATGAATCCGAAAAACAATATTCCTGAAAAAAATATTAGACAGATAGATATTACTGAAAAAATAGATAAAGATTTTGCGTTCACAAAGGATAAAAATTTATCGGATGATGGTCAGAAAATTTTGCAGAATAAAAGAGTTATGGATGCGTTAGGAGTCGCATCTTTAGCTGAATTAAAAGATGGATGGTTTGATTTCTTTCCAGAAAAGTATTATCGCTGGCATTGGAATTTTTGGAACATATTCTTTACTTTACTGATAACAGGATTAACTTTGTTGTTAGTAAGTATTAAATTAGCTAGATTATTTTATGAATTGTCTTTTAACTATTTGTTAGCAAATATATTAGCACCAGCCGATGTTGCGAATGGTCAAAAGTTAAAAGCTGTATTATCTAATATCCTCAATATATTTATAGCAACGATTATGATATTCCTATCTTTGAAGCTATACCTAATAGGAACAGCTTTTCTTCATGACAAATTAAATGGTGTACCGTATCTGATTGCTTTAGCCGCATTTAGTATGGCTGTTCTAGATGGTCCAGCAGCCGTAGAAAGGTTATTCGGTATAGATATTGGATTAAAGAGTAGTTGGGGCATGTTAGTAGGTGGTTTCGCACTTGGTAAAGGAATTGGCAGTCTCGCAAATTCAAAACCTATGAAGAGTCTCGGAAATATGATTGGAAAAGGGGCGAAAGGTGCAGCAGAAGGAACTGGTGTTGCAGCAGCTAAAACAGCAAGTGCGGCAGCGATGGCAACAGGTGGCGTGGCAGGGCTTATAAGCGGTTTGAAAAAAGGGAATGAATCTGAAAATAAAGAGTCCTTGCAAGATCAAATGAAAAAAGCGGATCAGAAAAAAGCAAATGGTAATGATTTAGCAAAAAAAGAAAAAGAAAAAGAAAAAGAAAAAGGTAACTTAAATAAGGAAGAAGATAAAAAGAATGGTGGTATGCCATCACTTCAAGAAGACATGAAAAAAGAAGGGAATGAAAATCTAGGGGTAGCAAATGGTCAAGAATCGGGAACAGCTAGTCTTCAAGATGAAATGAAAGAAGCTGGAAAAGCACAAGGAGCAAGTGAAGGAAGTCAAATACCAGGAACGGTAAAGCAAGGAGTGAGTGAAGGAAGCCAGACACCAGGAGGCGTAAGACAAGGAGCGAGTGAAGGAAATCAAACACCAGGAACAGTAAGACAAGGAGCAAATGAAGGAGGTCAAACACCAGGAACAGTAAGACAAGGAGCAAATAAAGGAAGTCAAACACCAGGAACAGTAAGACAAGGAGCAAATGAAGGAAGTCAAACACCAGGAACAGTAAGACAAGGAGCAAATGAAGGAAGTCAAACACCAGGAACAGTAAGACAAGGAACAAGTGAAGGAAGTCAAACATCAAGCCCGGCACCAATGGAAACATCAAGACCAGTACCAAGCGGAAGTAGTCCGGCACCAGTAGAAGCATCAAGACCAGTACCAAGCGGAAGTAGTCCGGCACCAGTAGAAGCATCAAGACCAGTACCAAGTGGAGGAAGCCCGGCACCAGTGGAAGCACCAAGATCAGTACCAAGTGGAGGAAGCCCGGCACCAATGGAAGCGCCAAAATCAGCACCAAGCGGAAGTAGCCCGGCACCAGTGGAAACACCAAGATCAGTACCAAGTGGAGGAAGCCCGGCACCAGTGGAAGCACCAAGATCAGTACCAAGTGGAGGAAGCTCGGCACCAGTGGAAACACCAAGATCAGTACCAAGTGGAGGAAGCCCGGCACCAGTGGAAACACCAAGATCAGTACCAAGTGGAGGAAGCCCGGCACCAATGGAAGCGCCAAAATCAGCACCAAGCGGAAGTAGCCCGGTATCAGCCGACATCGTAACGGTGGCACATAGTAGCCCAATTATTCCTTATGAAAGTGATAAAGAAGTGGCAGCAAGTAGCAGTAAGGAAACACGGACATTGGGACAATATACAACGGATAAAGTTAAACATACGACATCATCAGTGAAACAAAAAGTAAGAGGAGTACAAGAACGAATTAATACTTCTGAAACGGTACAAAATACAAAGCGTTTTTATCAAATGGGTCAAAATACGGGTAAAAGTTGGAGAGATATCGTGAGCAAAAATAAAAAGAATACGGATAAAAAATAAGCGTAATCGTACGCTTATTTTTTATTGTCGAAAAGGAGGGAATCCCGATGAGAAGCTATCGGATTCCGAAGGAAATCAGTACAGAATTACGGATAAATAAAGTGCTTTATTTAATAGATTTCTTTTTATTAATTGGTTTATTAGTTGTAACGATGATTCTTAGGAACTTCGTACATGAGTCCTTTCAGTTACCATTTATTCTTTTCATGGTAGCTATTGCAATTATCATGATTTGGCGACCAAGTACGAATCCTCAAAAACGAATGTATGAAGTATTGATTATTACTTTGCTAAGAAGGAAAGGTGCATATTGCGCCATTGATAACGATCAATAAGGGAGGGATCACATATGGCGTTATTCAGCGAAAAAGATGTAGAGAAAGAAAAGCCAAAACAACTAGAAAGACCGAAGAAAAATGCATTTCGATTTAACGAAAAAAATGTAAAAGAATCAATTTCTGAACCAAAAGAAATTGTAAAGGTGGTACCCGACAAAAAGAAAGAAGAAAAACCAAAGGTAGAACCAAAAGTAAAAAAACAGAAGAAAGAAAAGCCAAAGAAAGACGATTCGAAAAAGAAAAATCCAAAACTTTTAGGTTTTTTATCTAGAAAAAAGAAAGAAGCACCACCAAAGGTAAAGAAAAGTATTGCGGAAATTATGCAAATTGTAGACATGACAGAGGATGGCATATTTGAACTGAAAAATGAGGAGTTTTTAGAAATTCTTCAAGTGGAAGGTGATGATATGTTCTCTAAGAATAGCGACGAGCAAGCATTTGTTATCTTCTCACATGCGTATTTTTATCAAGCCTACAAACAGTCCATTAAACTCGTTTTTTTAAACTTCCCATGTCAAACAACCGAACAACAACGATATATTGAGAAGAAAATTAAAGAATGTACCAGTCCTTTGTATGAACGAATTTTAAATCAAAAGTTAAAAGAACTGCAGTTTTTAGAATGGGGCAGAACCAATCGTGAAGCCTTCTTATTTATTTACGGAGAAACGGAATTAATCGTAAAAGAACGTGTAGATGCAGCAAAACGATATATCAAACGCTCTACTGAACTATTAGAGGTGGATGAAGAGAAAAAGTTAGAGCTTATGTTTAAATTGTTTAATCAAAATGCAAAATTAGGAACGAAAAATATATGGTAGTAAGGGGGCAACAATATGTTTGCGTTCAAGAATAAAAAATCTAAAAAAGAAAAACAAGAGGAACTAAAAAAGAAGAAAGGTTACAACCCCTTTTTAGTGGCTAGAGTTCAGCCGCAAGGGGGAATTAGTTTTAAAGAAAGTTATTTTCAAACAGGTGATGGATTAGGTACTTGCATTCATGTCTATGATTATCCAACAGAGGTAAATGATTTTTGGTTAGAGCAAATTATGAATATGCCAAATGTGATCACAACATTAGATGTCATGAGTGATAATCGAAATGAAGTAGTTGAATCAATTAATAAATCCATGAGTGAACAAAGTGTTCGGCATGATACAGCGAAGGATAATATAGATCGGATCGATGCGAAAAATGAATTTTTAGAGCTGGAAGCTCTTTATACGGATTTGAAACAAGGTGAGGTCATGAAACGTATTCACATTCGTATTTATGTTTCCGCTAGAACAATAGATGAGCTAGAAAAACAAGTAAAAGAAATCCTGGAAACATTAGAATCTTATAATTTTCGAGGAGCTGTCTTTTTAAATGAACAAGAGTATGAATGGGATGCACTCGTAACGAGCTTTGATACACAAAAAAATTATGTGAACCGAAGAAAAGGGAAAGAAATTCCGGCAGTCAGTTTGGCTGGTGGGTGTCCGTTTCATTATTCTTATTTGCACGATCCATACGGTACGTATTATGGAACAACGAAAACAAAAGGAAATGTTATTTTTGATATTTTTCATAAAGACAATCAAAGAAAGAGTTATAACGGTGTAATGGTTGGAAAGTCTGGTGCGGGTAAATCAACATTGTTAAAAAAGAAAACGGTGGATTATGCAAGTAAGGGTCACTTTGTTCGGGTATTTGATGTTGTAGAAGAGTTTACGGATACAGTAGAAGAGCTAGGTGGAAAGACAATTGCGTTAGATGGATCACAAGGTCAGATTAACCCACTTCAAGTATATAAGACAGCAGAAAGTGAGGAAGTCAGTTTTACCCAGCATTTATCTAAACTAACAATTATTTATCGGTTCATTGCACCAGAAGCAAAAGATGATGAAATTAAAGAATATGAAAATTTACTTCGTAAACTATATATTCGTATGGGATTATGGAATGACGAAAAAGGAGCGAAAAATGAAATTACAACAAGAACACCAAACGAGTATCCCATTTTCTCAAACTTTTTATCTTTTGTTCGTGATGAATTATATGAGGATGTAGAAAATAGAAAACACCATGAGAATTTAGGAGAAAGCAGAAAACATCGTTTAGAGTTGATAGAATTGAATCTTGTAAATTTAGTAGAAGCATATGCAGAATTATTTGATGGGCCTACTACAATTGAAGATTTCAAGAAAGAACAGGTTGTATCTTTTTCTTTACGGAATATATCCAGTTTTAAACCAGAGGTATTCCAGGCACAGATTTTTAATGTGTTAAATCTCCTTTGGAATGAAATGATTTCAAACGGTGCGCCTCAATTAAAAGCCTTTAACAAAAAGCAACTTGCGTTTGAAGATGTAGTTCGTTATTTCATTATTATTGACGAGGCACATCATATTATAAATACGAAAAAAGAAAGCGCCCATGCGCTACAATTTTTAACAAAACTTAGTCGTGAAGATCGAAAATATTTTGCAGGTCTTTTATATGCAAGTCATACAATTCGAGATTTTGTACCGGAAGGATCTTCACAAGAAATGATTGACGAAATTAAAAAGCTATTTGAACTTACACAGTACAAATTTATTATGCAGCAAGATAATAACAGTTTAGATATGTTACGAAAAGTATTTGCAGGACAGTTAAGTGAAAGTGAGATTGCAGCGATTCCACATTTGCCAACAGGGGATGTCATCTTAAGTATTGGGGCTGTAAAAAACATTCATTTTCATGTAGAAGTAACAGATGAAGAATTGATGTTATTCGGGGGAGGTGCTTAATACTATGCATCTAGTTTTAAAGATTATACCAAAGAAATGGCTCATCACTTTAGCACTACTTGTGATGGGTCTTTTTTCTTTTCTTTTACTTGGAGTAGTAAGCATTTTTATTGCGGCAATGGGGAGTGATAGTGGAACAGACACGGGTGATATTACGTATACAGGTGAAGGGCAAGTCATGAATGTTTCGCCCGAAGTTTTGAAATGGGAACCTACGATTCGGAAGCATGCGAAAGCCTTTGGTGTAGAACCTTTTGTTGCTTTAATGCTTGCTCAAATGATGCAAGAGAGCGGAGGACGTGGTAGTGATCCGATGCAGAGTTCCGAAGGCGCTTTTAATACGAAATATTGTAAATCACCAAACTGTATTACAGATCCGGATTACAGTATTTGGGCTGGTGTACAGGAGTTTAAACATGCGATAGAAAGAGCCGGAGTAACGAGTCCAGGGGACATGGATCATATTAAAACAGCCCTTCAAGCTTACAATTTCGGGACAGGATTTTTTGATTTTGTTGGCGCAAATGGTGGTAAGTATACGAAAGAATTAGCCAT
Source organism: Bacillus thuringiensis (assembly GCF_001182785.1). Lineage (NCBI taxonomy): Bacteria > Bacillati > Bacillota > Bacilli > Caryophanales > Bacillaceae > Bacillus > Bacillus thuringiensis. The sequence goes on from NZ_CP012103.1 coordinate 43,478, forward strand.
CAAATTTTCACAACAACAATATCAAAAAGTGAAACACACAGGAATGTACCATTGCCTTAGACCAGAAGCCGTACCATATCAAGCGTGTTATGGCGATATTTTGTACGTTGACGCAGTTTTAAAATATTATCAGCCGGGTTCTGTTGTTTCTGGCGGAGGAGGAAATCCAGGAAGTGGCGGAAGTAGCGGTTCAAAAGTTGCCGATGTAGGTCGCCAATGGATAGGGCGTTCTACCTATGTATTTGGTGGAGGACGTAACACAAATGACATCGCAAGAGGGATTTTTGATTGTTCAAGTTTTGTACGCTGGGCATTCGAACAAGTAGGAATGTATACCAGTCCGATTGGCGCTGTAAGTACGGAAACATTAAATAAAATTGGTACAAAAGTATCAGCAAATGATATGAAACCGGGTGATGTTATTTTCTTTGATACCTACAAACATGACGGACACGTTGGTATTGTAATTGATAAAAATACTTTCATTGGATGCCAAACGAATAAAGGTGTTTCTATTGAAGATTTAAATAATCCGTATTGGAAAAAAGTCTTTTCTGGTCATGTAAGAAGGTTCTAAAAAATTACAAAAGTAAAGGGGAAATTAAAATGAAATTAATAGAAGTGCCGTTTGAGGAATTTAAAAATGAAGTTATTAAACCATCAAATTATTTGATACAAAATGTTGATGATTCAAATTTTCTTTTACATCGAGAATTGAAAGAAAATGAGATACCGCACTTTATAGAACATGACACATTTCACTATGAAGGGAAAACTTATTTATGGGTGATAGCAAATTTTCCATCAGAAGATGCAGCAAAAACAGCAATACAAACATACTGGAATGCTACTAGACAACTAAACGATATTACGAAGTAAAGGGGAAATTACTATGAAAGATAAACGAAAATCCTTGTTTATTGTGTTTGTCATTTTAGTTGTAGGTGTGACAGCTTTTAATATTTATTTGAGCAAAAAATCCATGAGTGATGGCAAAGAAAAGCAGTTAAAACTTTCAAATGAATTACTAACAAAGCAAAATGAGGACTTAAAAAAACGATTGGATAAGGTGCTTCCTTCCGCACAAGAACAACAGAGAAGGGCGTATTTATCGACAGCCGAAACGTTTATACAATTATCATTTCACAGAGAAAAAGAAGGATACAGCGAGCGAAAAGAAAAGGCAAAATCTATTATGAGTGAGGAACTTTTACAACAATTTTATCCAACTGATAAATACGAATTAGGAGATACGTATAAAACGAAACCAATAGAAATGAAGTTTTATTTACAAGAAAATGAACCCGATAAAGAGGAGGTAAATGTGTTAGCTGAATTTATAAATGTCACGACAGATTCAACACAAAATCGAGAAGAAAAAGTAAACAATGTGTTACGAATCATCATGAAAAAAGAAAATGAAACATGGCGAGTTACAAGTGTGGAAGAGTTAAATATGAAAGTTTTATAACGAAAAAGGTGGGGTGAGAGTGTGATAGGAGCGATTGGTAAGAAGAGTGAAAGAATCAATCTAAGAAAAAATAAGTCGTGGATCTACTTAACAATTATCAGCTTTCTATTTTTGGGTTTTTTCGCTTTCTTGACATCAAAAATCTACATGCCAAACGATGAAAAACTATTCCATACAGAGACAAATAAAGTAATTAAGTTGTCGGGTATGGGGAAATTGATTGTAGAGAAAAGGGAATACAATCCACACAAAAACTTTATACAAATTTACTTTCGATTAGAGGGTTATGAAGAGACAGGATATACATTTAAAGCACAGCAAAAAGCAAATCCAGGTGTTCAATTACCTGTCAAAGTATTGTATGAGGAGAACGGAAAATACGTAGTAGAAGTAAAAGACTTATCTCCGAATTGGGGAGCGTTAGCTTTCGATATTTACAATAAAAACGGTGAAAAAGAACAAATAGATATTCGGAAATTCACACAAGATGTGAACGAAGCTGAAGAAGAAAATGCAGCAACAAAAAGTCCGAATAAATTAGTTCAGACGATTTTTACCGATCAAAGAAAAACAAAAGCGAATGACGAATTGATAGCTGAAGATAAAAAAACATATGAGCTAGATTTTATAGAAAGAGACAAAAAAGATATTGAAACAAAGATAAAAAATTATGGGAAAGCAATCAAACTGGAAGAAGAAAATGCGAAGACAGTTTATGAAAAAGTAAAAGAATTACAAGATGAAATGAAGTACCAAACGGAAGCAGAAAAAACGGAAACACAATCAAAAATAGCATCCCTAGAATCAAAAATAAAATCATCAGAAAAGAACGTGGAATTGTTTAAAGGAGAACAAAAAATTGCACGAGATAAAATCAAAAAGTTAGAGCAAAAGGCACAAGAAATTAATAAAAAGTAAAAAAAGTCATGTCGTCAGTGAGTACTCACCAGTGATATTTGAGTACTCACTGAGTGCTCATCTGTTGGTTTTTGTATCGTCAGTGAGTACTCATCAGTTTAATTTGTGTCATCAGTGAGTACTCACCTAGAGGATTTTCTTGCCCCCATCGTTTCGCTAGGCTCCACCTAGCCCCACACCCTCGGTGGGGGCAGAAACCCCTTATGCTCTTCTCACTATTTTTTGATCTCTACCCAGAATTGCAGAAAGGAGCCGAAATTGTGAATCTAAAAATAAGAGATATAGATCCAGTTGCCTTAAAGAAAATAGATGAAATGGCAAAGAGAAAGGGAATATCCCGACAAAAATTTTTGAAAGCTCAAATTGAAATGCTGGCATTTTTTCAGCAACAAAATAAAAGGGAAATGGAATTAGAAAATCTCATTGAAAAGAATATCCATATGATGAGTGATTGTTATAGCGCAATGGAAAAAATGAATGAGTTTATTCAAATGATGATGCAGGATGTTGAAAATGAGTAATGAGGTTTCTGTTCAATCTTCCGTCACACCGGGTGTTGTTTTAAAAACGAAATTTGTGTTACCAAGTTCCGATGCGTTTCAGAACTATATTGATTATGTAGATCGGGAGGAAGCGAAAAGTGAAGTAAAGTTGAATCCGAAAATGTTCGAAACGTATCAAGACTATATGGGTAATTCAGAAAAGACATCGGCACTATTTACGGAACACGCAAATCGCTTAACAGAAAGTGAGAAAAAGTCCTTAAAGGAAATGTTTAAAACCGCTCATGAGAATGGAAGTATCATGTGGCAAGATGTCATTTCTTTTCATAATCCTTGGCTAGAGAAACAAGGAATTTATGATGAGAAAACAAAAACGTTGGATGAGAAAAAGTTAATGGATGTAACAAGGCTTATGATGAAGGAAATGCAAAAAAGAGAGGGGGTGGAAAAAAGCTCTATTTGGTCGGCAGCCATTCATTTTAATACGGATAATATTCATATTCATGTGGCAATTGTTGAACCATTTCCAACGAGAGAACGTGGCAAAAGAAAACCAAAAACGTTAGATGCGATGAAGGGTAAAGTCGTAAATAATCTGTTAGATCGTAAGCAGGAGCAAAAACAAATTAATGATCTGATTCGAAACAATATGGTGGGAAGGAAAAAAGAAGATTCCGTTTTTGATTGGCGTAATCAACATTTGAAACCATTGTTTTTACAAATCTATAAACAGTTACCAAGTGATAAAAGACAGTGGCAATATAGCTACAATACGATTCAACCATTAAAGCCACAAATTGATGAATTAAGCAGTCGGTATATTCAACATCATCATAAAAAAGATTACGATAAGTTTCTCCTAAAGTTAGATAAAGAAGTGCAAGTTTTTAAAGAAGCATATGGGGAAGGAAAGTATGATAAGAAGCAATATGAAAATTACAAGACGAATAAAATCAATGACCTATATAAAAGAATGGGTAACGCTTTTTTACAAGAAATGAAGGCATATGATAAAGAACAAAAAAGAATCCATCACATGAAAAAATCAAAGTCATTTCGAAAATTTCAGCAGAATGTATCTATTCAGTATTCTATGAGAAAAGTGGAAGGCGCTTTTAAAAGTGAATATGAAAGTTGGAAGAACCAAAAGTATTATGAGCGTATGCAAAAAGAGAGTGCTTATCAAAATGAAAGGGGTTACTAAATGAGTACAATTAGAAGACAGGTAACGATGGATCAAGCGACAGAAGATTATATAAATGATTATATGGAAGAACACGGAATTCGATATACAGGCGAAGCAATGGGACGAATTTGCAAGGAGCATGAAGCGGCAAAAAATACAGAATGGTCGTTAAATTATGTAACGGAAGTGGTATCAAAAAACTTACATGATGTGTTAAAAAGTGAACTAACAAAAATTCGTCTTGGTGCAAATAGTGCGGATAGAAACACACAGGTTTTAATTGAGTTATTAAATGGATACTTTTTTGCTAATGACTTGGATTTAGAGAGTATTATTACAACAGATAAAATTGAAGTAGGGGGTGTAAAGATGGCAAAAGAAGTCGTAGCGGAACGGATTAGTAACGCAAGACAAAAACGTTTAGATCATGAGGCATCAAAGAACAATGTAACGTAAGCTACATTGTTTCTTTTTATAAAAAAACAGGAGGTTAGTAGGATGTTATTATTTCGTGAAGATATCGCATTAGGAGTCATTAAAGAGGTTGGAGAAGGTGAACTTGTTTTACTTGTAAAAGAGGAAGAACTAACAATCAAAATTACACGAGAACAAGAGGAAGAACTTGCAGTCCATGTCATGAATCAAGAAAATATGTTAGTTCCAGTTAATGTGAAAACTCATGAGCTTTTCTTTGATACAGCTGAGAGATGGAATGAAGAGGAAATGGAGGAATTACAAAAAGCAAGTGAAAGAGTAGGAGAAGATCATGAGTAAAAGTTATAAGAAAAAGTACCAAACGAAATCACCAGAAGAAAAGAAAGAAGCGGTGCAAGCTTTAACAAAAAAGATGGAAAAAAGTGTAGAAGGTTATTTTCGTACACCGGGAGGTTTGAAAGAGTATTTAACGTTTATGGCAAAGTTTTATCACTATTCACCATCTAATATTTCATTAATACAGAGTCAATTCCAGGGAGCCAGTGCAGTTGGTTCCTTTTCTTTTTGGAAAGAAAAAGGATTTCCGGTTAAGAAGGGTGAGAAAGGAATTAAAATCCTTGTTCCAAACCGAACGGTAGCAAAATTTAAAGATAAAGATGGGACATGGAAATCCGTTACAAAGGCGAGTGAGCAAGAGAAAAAACAAATTGAATCTAAAAGCGTAGAAGTGATGCCTGGTCGTTTATATTTTGCTGTCGGTCATGTGTTTGATGTGTCCCAAACAAACGCAAAAGCGGAAGATCTTCCTCGTATTTTTCCGAATCGTTGGCTAGACGGGAGCGTAACAGATTACAAGAGTTTGTACAAGGGAATGGAAGCCATTGCGGAAAAAAACGGTGTGAAAATTATTGAGCCGAAGCAAGAACTTGGGGTTGCAAAGGGAGTTAGTTACACCTTAACAAAAGAGGTTGCTTTGAATCCTAGAAACAGTGAATTACAAAATGTAAAAACACTTCTTCACGAATTGGCGCATGCCAAACTTCATACCGCAGAGACACATATGCATTACACAGCACCAGAAAAAGAGTTTCAAGCAGAAATGACAGCTTATGCCGTTTCTTCTTATTTTGGGATTGATACAAGCGAATATTCATTAGGATATTTAGCGAGCTGGACACAAGGAAAAGAAATGAAAGATAAAACGAAGTTGTTGAAAGAAGTACATGAAACTTCAATTGAATTTATTGAAACAATTGAAAGCTCGTTGGAAAAAGAAAAAACAAACGAAAAAGGAGTAGATTATATGGCAAAACAAGTGTCTGAAAATAAAGATGGAAATGTAAGAGACAATTTCGAGGTTTTAACAGGCATCCAACAAAATGCGCAGCGACTTATCAATGAAAGGCTTGGATTAAATTTTGAAAAACATTGGGAAAACTATGAAATTCAACTTTCAGAAGATAATCGTGTATTAGAAGAAATAAATCCTAATATTCGTTTGAATTTAGGGGAGATGGAACAGATTGTTTATGAATTTGGTACAAACAGAGAACAAGATACATTTAAAAAAATTGTGGATACATTAGAGCCATATTATGAAGCTGATTTGTTAGAAGATAGTTTCAATGATATACCAATCGCTAAGGTTTCGTTAGATCGTGAAAAGCGTTTAAAAGTCGATTGTGTTAATGAGCATGTGAAAGAAAATCATAAGGATTTTTGGTTTCAAAATTCAGTGAGTTTGGCTTTGAATGTAATTAATCACCAAATTTCAACAGCACATAAAGAAGTAATGAATAATGAGATTGAATATAAAGGACTATATCCTAAATCTGAATCAGAAGTGATTTATTGCCAAGAAACAGGTAAGCCATTACAGCACGATGAATTGGTTTTTCGTGTTGATGGTCCTGGATATATAGATGGATATATAGTAGGAGAAGAGGCAAGTTATAAAGGTTTAGATTTAGATGATGGGAATGGTTATTGTTATTATACAACGATTGAATATGAAGATGTAGAAGAAAAAATACTTGCACCAATTGGACTAGAAAAAAATGCTCAACCTAATCTTTTAAATGAAAAACAGAATGAAAAAAATATTTTACTAGTGGAATACATGAGCTTAAGTAATACGACACAAGAGCTTGTTTCTGTTGCAGAGTTAAGGGAACAAGCAGATAGGAATCATGCGTTTGAACCAATAGAAGGTGCAGAAAAATTGAGTGATAAAGAATTTATTGATGCATTCAACGAGGCGAATCAAGAAAAGTTTGCAGCAATAAATCAAAATGAAATTAATCGTCCAACTATGCTAGTTCAATGGAGCGACAATGAAACTTTTAAGAATAATCAACTGATCCCATTTGGAGAAGCCAATGAAAAGATGGCTGAAGTTATTTCAAGTATTGAAAAAGCAAGGGAAGAAGCTAGAAAAAGAGGTGAAACCATCCCTTACGATCAAGCTCGTTATCATATTGCCATTCCAAAAGAAGTCGATAGAGATTTTGGAAGAATGGAGCTTGTGAGTATGGATCGTATGAATATGGGGGATGGGGACTACAAGACACCGTATGAACAAGTATTAAACGAGAAAAGGCATTTATCGGATGAAGTAAAACAAGCGTTACGAGATGAGGTGGTGAACCATAGAAATAACAAAGAAATACCGATGGAAAAAGTACAAGAAAATCCATTAGAAAAATCGAAAGAGACACCCAACCACTTAGTTACAATTGAAGTATTAGCAAATGGTATGCAAGATGAAGAACTGGCAAGAATCCACATGATGGATGCCGTTACGAAAGATATAAATTATTTGTCTGTATGGAATCAAGATTCAACAAATCGGGACGATTTATATGTTTCACTCATGGAAAAGAACGGGAAACGAGAAAACGTCTATTTAGATAACATTTTGAAACCAGATTTATATGAAAAGGTTCAAAGTTCTATCTTTGATGGAAGAGGAAATTTGTCATTTGTTGTTTATGAAAAAGATGTAAATATGAGTCTAGATGAAATCGTAAAAGATGAACGATATGGACTCTTAGTTGATAAAGCGGAGGCACAAAAAGATTACTCTTTTAATGAAAAAGAAGTGGAATTATATAAAGAAATGAAGACAGATGGATATGCACCTATTGCTTCTCTAGATCAACAAATTCAGCCTTTAAAAGAAAAGGAGTCAACTACATTAGATAAAGATTTAAGCCGAAAATTCGAAGCATACAGACGTTCACAATATGAAGAGACACCAGATAATATTGATAGCATTGTCACTCGTGTAAAAGCTGAAGAACGGTATTATACAACGAAATATGTTTCGATTGATAATGAGCTGGTAAGCCAGGAACACGTAGTGAAATTAGAAAATCAAGTGGATGAGAAGCTTGGAAAAGAAGGAATAACAGTGAATCAGTCTACAACTTCAAAGGAAATGGATTTTGATAAAAAGTTTCAGCCATTGAATGGAAAAAAAACAAATGATAAAGAAAAAGATAAGGAAATAGATCCTGGTAATGTAGAGCAGTCGAAAACTACAAAGAAATCAGGTAGAAAAAGAGAAACAATGGAAATGGAACGATGAAAAATTTTATAACAGGAACACCAGATTAAATCATTTTTTGTTACTCAATTGAGATAACGGAGAGTGATTTTTTTATATCTAAAAATGAAAGAGGGTAAAAGGAAAAGCCCTCTTTCTTATCTATAGAACGAAAGGAGAGAATGCCATGAATGTATGGCTGTTTGCGGCTGTATGTTTCTTGTAGCTGTCTTTTTGAATATGTTGTTGATATTTGGTCAAAGAATTGTGAAAAAGCTGAGGATCAAGAAACAGAACCATAAAGCTGAAATTGTAGATTAAGAGAAAAGGACTAGGAAACGGAATAGTCCTCTTTTTTATTTCATTTTATAGAGTAAAGGGGGGATTCCGTAATGGCATATGTCAGTGCGGAGGATGCGATGAAAGCAAGAAAAGTTGACTTGATTTCATATCTGGAAGCAAAAGGCGAAGCGTTTAAGAAAGAGGGGAACTATTATCGTCATACGGAGCATGACAGTCTCATCATTAAAGGGAATCAATACGCCTGGAATAGTCGAGGGGAAAAAGGATATGGAGCGATTAGCTTTGCCATGATGTACTATGAAATGACATTTCCACAAGCTGTGATGGACATTCAGAAGGGGGACTACAAAGAGTTTGATCGTTCAAAAGCTGAAGAGGAGCGCAAAAAAGAGCAGCGGCCTTTTAGTTATCCCAAACACCTGGAAGTAAATAAGCAAACAGAGATTAAAGAATATCTAATTCATGAACGGAAAATTAATCCTCGTTTAGTAAACTGGCTGATTAAAAAGGATCTCATCGCCCAGGATAAGAAAAATAACGTGGTGTTCAAATGGAGGGAAGAGGGAGGCAAAGGGCAAGTCATTGGAATGAACCGTCAAGGTACGGTCAAAATGGAGAATAAAAGGGGTAGTTTTAAGCAAATTGTCCCGAATTATGAAAAAATCCATGCAGGTTTTACGGTTGATGTAGGTAAACCGGATAAGATTTATTTTTATGAAGATCCAATCGACATGTTATCTCATTGGAGTATTAAACAAAATAATATCCAAAACGCTCGTCTGGTTTCTATGCATGGATTGAAGTCGAAAACAGTGATTCAATCTTTAATGGATGCGAAAAAAGAAGGGCACGATATTAAAGAAGTCATAATGGCAGTTGATAATGATAAGGCTGGGAAAGACTTCATTCAGACAATGAAATGCTTTGTCGATCTTAAAGAGGATATTCCAATGAATGAAAAAGATTGGAACGATGTCCGAAAGAAACAAGTGACTGAGCAACAGGCAAAAGAAACAGCCCAACCAAAGAAAATGAAACCAATTAAAGAGGTGGAGCGAAGTGTCTAATCTACCAGAAATGCCAAACATATTACAAATTTTGATGTATGGTTTTATCCTTTATGTTCTTTTTCGTATTTGTAAATTCATGTACCGGAAGATCCAGGAGCGAAGAATATTAAAGCGAATGGCTAAGTCTGGTATTCGCTATATAGACAAAATGGACGGACATCAATTCGAGGTATACCTAAAAGCTCTCTTTCGAGAGTTGGGTTATTCTCCAACAGTTACAAAGCAGTCAAATGATTTCGGAGCGGATTTGGTATTGAAGGGGAAGAATCGTATTGTAATCCAGGCGAAACGCTACGGGATGAAAAATAGAGTCGGCATCAGTGCCGTACAAGAGATATATGCAGCACAAGCTTATTACAAAGCACACGAGGGCTGGGTTGTAACAAACAGTGTATATACAAGACAAGCGACAGAATTAGCAGAAGCTTGCAATGTAAAACTAATAGATCGTGTAGAACTTCAGAAATTGATTAATAAAATCAATCCCGAATATTCGGCTGAAGATGTGTATCAAGGGGTAAAACCTGCAGAACGGAAATGTCCCATATGTAAACATGATTTAGTCATTCGGAACTCGAATAAAACAGGTAATAAGTTTTTTGGCTGTTCACAATATCCCACATGTACACATACAGAACCAATTAATTCATGAGCTGTGATGAAAATTCGGCTCTTTTTTTATTTATTTAAAGAATACATGAAAAAATCAGTTTAACTAAAAAACGAACCTTCAGATTTGCTTGTATGAGGTTTTGGGGGAGTTGTTAATATAATAATTCGTATTTGTTATAAAAATGCATGTAAAGGGAGAGAGGGAATTTAAATGCGTTTTTAGGTTTTTAGGAAAAATAAAAAGGGTAGCCATTATTTACGACTTAACCCTTTGTCTACGATCTGACGAATTGCTTCGTTTCGGTTCTTCAGCTTATTTTCATGCCAATAATTTTCTATTTGTTCTACTTGTTCTTTTGTAAAAGTAACTAAAATTTGAGTGTACTTGTCTTTATTAACAGCCATATTACAACCTCCTCTATAAAAATAATTATAAGTTATATAACTTATATTGACAACTGTGAAAACGAGTAATAGAATAGTTATATAAGTTATATAACTTTATTGAGGAGGTTATTATATGGAACGGAAAGTTAAAAAGATGATGGCTGATCTTCAATTTATTATGAATCATGGACAAATAAGTGTAGATTTTATGGATCAAGGATATAAAAGAATGCTTTTTAGTGCATTAGAAGCTACAGGAAAACAGTTTAATGTGCATACCAATGAGCATAATGAAACAATCTTGTTCTTAGAGTTAGTTTAGTAAATTTACGCAATGAGGAGCTGTTAATAATGGAGCAGTTAACCATTTTTGACGTAATGGATGAAACTAAAAATAAGCTTTATGAGGTATTAGAGAAAAATGGATTAAATTATAAAATTAATAAATACTATTTATATTCGAATTATGAAGGGGCTGTTCAGTATTATTATATAAGAACAACTGATAATACAATTATTGATTTGTGTCTCTCCGATTTTCCAGAAATATTCGCTGTCCATGAAGGATTTAGCGATAAACAAATTAGAAAGATTTACAACTGGAACTTATAAGCTATATAAATAACAAATTTAATTATTGGAGGAATGGAAAATGAAAATTGGTGTATCTGAGTGGAAAGCATTGAAAAGGGAGACAAAATTAAAGCTATTGCGTTATGCGATGTTAGAAAGTAAGCATAAGTATGCAAAATAAAAGCTCTTCATTTGCAAAAGCAAACAAAGAGCAAAGTCATGAGTGACCGTCTGGGAAAGAAATTGGCAGGTTTCTTCCCTCTATATTTTAGCATATAAAAAGTTGTAGAGAAAAGGGGCATGTAGAATGGAAGAAGGGCGTATTTCCTTTCAGCAAGGGGTTAAAGAGTTTCTTATTATGATTGTCTGTTTTTGGTTCATTATGTTTCTCATGTATGGTGAAAGCCTGTTACAATAGAATGGAGTCGAAAGTCTAAATACCCTTAGGTAGCTCTCATAGGTGTAAGATCTATGGGGGCTTTTTTAGCAAGGTGATATAAAATTTCACGTACCGTAATTTTTAATAAAAATAAAACACATAATCAATAGTCTACATTTAATTTTGTGCCTAATTACTTCGCTAAATAGATTCGGTCTCGTCTCTTTTGGATACCATTTTATGTGAAATGGAGATAATGTTTATATTTCATATAGATTTCTTGCGAAATATGTACTTAGAGCGGTATTTCGGTTTAAATGTGATACGATAGTGATATATTCGTTTTGCTCGTAAAAGGGGATGAGTGTCGATGAAAAACCATATAAAAGTAAATGGTAAAATCCTTCAAACAAATAAAAAATGGTCACATCTCAAGCAAAAACAAAAAGAACATATTTCTAATTGGTTACGTAGAGAATATACACAGTTTGTAAAAACACATCATAGAAAACCTAAAAAGTATGAACATGATGAGATTCTTCATGAAGTGATGAATCAAATACAGGAACGTGAAATTTGGATTCCTTATGGTGAAGTAAAAAAATATTATCTAAGCAAAATAGGAAAATGGTTTAGAAAAATAGAAAGTGAATGGGAATCACAAATATCCAACAGTGAAAGGCAACAGGTATTAGAAGAAAAGTAAATACAAAGAAACCAGGGGGCGCATTTCATGTTTAATTTACAAGAGGATATGTATGAACAATTGAAAGAAAAAAAAAGGGGAAGTTACTGTATATTTAAAGAATGGCGTTCCAGTACGTGGGCAGATCCTTGCAACAGATAAATTTACCCTCTTAATGATGGTTCATGGTAAACAACAACTAATCTACAAACAAGCAATCTCTACACTTGCTATATAAAAAATGATTGTATGCTATTAAAGGAGAGGAATATATTGATTTTTTTATTTCGATTTGACATAAAAGATGATGGAATGGATTTTATCTTAAACGAAAAAATAGCTGAAGATATGGTTCCTTACTATGATGAAATGCTTAGACCGCTTGCCGCTTCTTTAAGTCAAACATTAAACTTTTATCGAGCTTTTAGTAAACACCCTACCATTCTATCTTGTCGAATTTTAGATAATAATGAACTGGAAATTATGTTGAGTAAAGGATTGGGACAGTATATAGATCCATACACTAAAAACCAAATTATTTTCGAAAATGGAAAATTAATAGCAGATATCTTAATGGAAGTTATGAACCACCAAACTATATACCGTTAAATTATATTATAAGGGGTCATCATACATGACCATCAACTTAAGAAATTAGGTATTCCAAAAAAAAACAAAAAATAGGCTAAGTGTTTTTATATTTTGTTTTATATTTATATAAAGGTGAGATAAAAAAAGACTTAATCCTTATGAGGAAATTAAGTCCTTTTTTAGTATTATTATTAGGTGTCCCGCCAGCATTTCGGTAAAAAACCACGCTAAGGGGTACGGAAACGATTCTTTCTTTTTGGAGCCACTCACAGGCATAAAGTAAGAGATTAGTTCATTTAGAATACTGCTATTTGATTCTCTAGATCCTAATTCAAAGTAAATACTCTTGAATAACCTCTTTTTCATTTTAATTTTGACTATAAATTATGACACTGGCTAGCGCCCTTATTTTACTGGTCCTTAAATTAGGAGTCAAAACTTAGAAGTTCTGATTATTATGTAAACGATTTAGAGGAACTAAAAAATCCGATTTCCTAGAATATAGAAATCGGATTTTTATTGACATGATTTTAGCATAGAATCTGTTTAGTCGTTGATTATTTTATCACGAATTATCTGTATAAATTCGCTAAGATTTTTGCTTTGAATATTTTTGATGCCTACTCTTTCGTTTTTATTCCAAAAAAGTATACTGGGTACACCAGATAAATTCTTTTTTTCCTTCAGTTTTGATATATTTTCATAAAAATATTCATTAACCCATGCATCACCAACTAAATCAGGACCGTAAAAATATAATCTTTTATTTGTAGCAATTAATACTCCAGGGCGTACAGGATGCCTAAATTCAAAAACGTCTAAAGATCCATGTAAAAAATCTAGAACTTTTTCATCTGAAGATAATATTGTCTTGGCTTGGTCTAATATATTTTGCATTGTAGGACTCCTTTATTATTTAATATGAATTCATTATATCGGAAAATTCATATAATTTAAATTGATTATCCATAATATGCAATATATCTCTACATAAGAATCTGTATCTAAAAGATCGTTAAAAAAACCTTTTAGCTACAGATTCTTATTTTAATTTTGTAAGTGGCTCCAAAAAGAAGAAATCGTTGCCGTACCGCTATTAGGGGCTCCACGCTGTTTATTTATAATCTGTAATTCTTCATCAGATATTGTGTAATAACGCAATATCTCCCGTTGATCCATGTATTCAGGAATTTCATAAAAATACGCCCTTTGTGATGAAGTGAGAAGCTCCCTTGTTACCATATTATTTCCTCCTATTTATTTAAATATCGATAAACCGTAGTACGAGAGACTCCAAGCATTTGAGCTACATCTTTAATAGGAGTTTTATTGGCAACAAGGGTTTGTATCATATCAATTTCCTTGTCTTTTAGTTTCTCTGGTCTACCACCAAAGCGCCCTCTTGCTCGTGCAGCAATTCTACCAGCTTCCGTTCGTTCACGAATCAAGTTACGTTCAAATTCCGCAAAAGATGCAAATAAGTGAAACATAAGTTGACCAGTAGCACTTGAACGATCCATTGTAATATTTTCATGAACACTATAAAAACTAATCCCTCGTTCATTTAATTCATTAACAATCTGAATAAGATGTCGCATAGTACGACCTAAGCGATCTAATCGCCAAACTACCAAGGAATCACCAGGACGTACATATTGAAGCGCTTCCTCTAAGCCTGGCCTTTTATCTTTAACCCCACTTAATTTATCTTGAAATATTTTATCGCATCCATAAGATTTCAAAGCATCAAACTGTAAGTCTAAATTTTGATCAATTGTAGATACTCGAACATATCCAACCTTCATTCCTTTTTCCCTCCTTTTGTTCAATAACTTAATTCTATATATTTATCTGAACATAGATAAGTTTACAGGGTTTTTGAACATGAAAAAAGGAGAAATCCTATAATTTTTTGTTCCATATTAACGTGTCCAGAAACATACAATTTTCTGGACACAGGTAAAATGCCCATAATTCGGTTTTCCCTAGAAAAAGTAAAATAAGTCCAATGCATGTTCGGATTTATTTTCTACAATTTCTTTCAATGACGAATAATTAGATATCTACAACATTCTATTTAGTATCCCTCTCTTTTTTCGAGGGATGGGAAGAAACATCCAAGTGTGAATTTTGTTCATATAAAAGTGAATGCCTCTTTCCTCACCCTTAAAAACAACAAAAAAATTGTTCTACAGAAATCTGAGGCTTTAATAAGTACATGCAATACATTTAGAGAAGGTCCCAAAAATCAATACTTTCACCAAAAATAATGGGTTTATTTGTAGAAACATTGTTACAGGAATACATTGGGGTACTACGAATATATAGAAAGACACCTAGCATATATTTAATAGGTGTCTTAAAAATAAGGACCACATAAGGAGTGAAAGATATGAATTCATATCAAAATAAAAATGAATATGAAATATTGGATGCTTCACGAAACAACTCTAATATGTCTACTCGTTATCCTCGGTACCCACTAGCAAATAATCCACAAATGCCTATGCGAAATACGAACTATAAAGAATGGTTAGCTATGTGTGCAGATAATAAAAATAATGAACAAGTGCCTATTAGTCCCCTTGATCAAGAATGGAGAACTGTTCTTCCAATTCTCTTCTCCGCTGCTGCTTCTTTAACAGGATTAATATCACTTCCAACTTTTGGTGCTATATCAGCAGGAGCAGCCATAGCAGCAGCCTTAACGTCTATTTTGTTCCCTAGTCAAGGTCCAGATGTATTCAACGAGCTTATGGGGGCTACAGAAAATTTACTAAAAAGAGAAATAGAGACTTATGTTAGAGGAAGAGCGGCTTCAGAACTTCTAGCCTTAGAAGATCAAAGAGCATAT
The DNA here is from genome assembly GCF_001182785.1 of Bacillus thuringiensis. Lineage (NCBI taxonomy): Bacteria > Bacillati > Bacillota > Bacilli > Caryophanales > Bacillaceae > Bacillus > Bacillus thuringiensis. The sequence goes on from NZ_CP012103.1 coordinate 58,992, forward strand.
TTTAAATCAGCTTTTGATTATTGGAGATTACATCCTACAGATGGCAATGCTATAGCTACGGTTGCCGCTAGGTTCCACACAGTAAATGGTGCTTTTGTAACAGCAATGCGCTTATTCAGACCGGCAGGTTATGAAGCATTACTGTTACCAGTTTATGCACAAGCGGCGCGTCTTCATTTACTCCATTTACGAGATGGTGTCCTGTTTGCGAATGAATGGGGACTAGCTAAACCAGACCCTGGAGACTTACATGACCAAGAATTTAATGCTAAGGCCGCTGAGTATGCGGATTATTGTGAATTAACGTATAATACAGAGCTAAACCGCATTAAAACTACTTCAGGTAAAACATGGTTTGATTATAATCAATACCGACGACTTATGACATTTGCTGTTTTGGATGTAGTTGCTAAATTTTCAATTTTAAATCCTCGCATATATAGCTTAGCTTTGCAAGGAGAAATTCTCACTCGAAAAATATATACCGATCCTGTTAATTTCTCACCAGGTTCTTCAATTGCAGATGATGAAAATAGATATACAGTCCCACCATCACATGTTAGACAATTAGTCAACTCAAGATTATTTACTAACGTGGCATCTGTTCAAAATGCTGGATTTATTGGAAATCAAAATCGTTATAAAAATATAGGCGTTAGCGATCTAGTTGATGGTCCTATAATCGGACAATCAGTATTCGAAAAAGTGGATGCAGATATACCGACAAATGTATCGGTTTTTGAAGTTGGTGTAAATGGTATACAGAATGATTATCCACGAAATATAGGTTTGAAAAAGACTCCTTCAAACGCATTTACAAATAATTATGCTGGAAGTACGAATAATTTAGGTCCTTTTACTACGGTCTCTTTGCCACCTAAAGACGATAAACCATTAGATCATACTAATTTTAGTCATCGATTATCAGATATAATTCTTCCTGGAAATAAGGGCTCATCTTTTGCATGGACTCATGTTGATGTCGATCCTACAGGAAACTATTTATCAACAACTAAGATTAATTTAATACCTGCTACAAAAGCATCTAAACTACCACTTTCATTCCAGCTAAGAAAGGGACCAGGATTTATAGGGGGAGATTTAGTCAGATTAGGAAATGGCGTCGGAATTTCTTATAAGTTTAATTTCCAATCCTCCGATAGCTCAGCTAATTTTAGAATTCGTATACGTTATGCAGGTGCAGGTTCAGGTGCTAGTGGTGGTGGGCAGGTATATTTTAAATTAGGGAATTATCAATCTCCAGATACTTCTTGGGGCCATACTGGATTTGACTCTAACAATGTGAAGTATAATCAATTTAAAGTATTAGAGCTTTTGGGAACTGCAGGAAACATTACAGCTAACGACTTGGAAATTATAGTATGGACAAGGGACCCAGGTGCTTCTGATTTTTATCTAGATAGATTGGAATTAATCCCAATGACGGGGATATCAACAGAATACAATGAACCACAAAAATTGGAAACAGCCAAAAAAGCAGTGACCGATTTGTTTACCAATTAAAACAAAGTATGTACTGAAGTAGGAGGTAAGGCTGTTCGAAAAATAAGTAGAAAAGGTAGTGAGTCCTATGTATATTAATACGATGAAAAATACATTAAAACTAGAAACGACAGATTATGAAATAGATCAAGCCGCCATTTCTATAGAATGCATGTCTAATGAACAAAATCCACAGGAAAAAATGATATTATGGGATGAAGTAAAACAGGCAAAACAACTCAGTCAATCTCGTAATTTACTCTACAATGGTGATTTTGAAGATGCATCAAACGGCTGGAAAACAAGTTATACGATTGAAATTGGAAAGAATAGTTCCATTTTTAAAGGGCAGTACCTTCATATGTTTGGGGCAAGAGATGTTTTAGGTGAAGTGTTTCCAACATATGTGTATCAAAAAATTGATGAATCTAAATTAAAAGCCTATACACGTTATCGAGTAAGAGGATTTGTGGGAAGTAGTAAAGATCTAAAATTAGTGGTAACCCGTTACGGGAAAGAAATTGACGCCATTATGGATGTTCCAGATGATTTGGCCTATATGCAGCCTAACCCTTCATGTGGGGATTATCGCTGTGAATCAGCGTCACAGTATGTGAGCCAAGGGTATCCAGATGGATATGCTTCTGAGATGTATGCATGCCCGTCAGACCGAGTTAAAAAACATGTGAAGTGTCATGATCGCCATCCATTTGATTTTCATATTGACACCGGAGAATTAGATACAAATACAAACGTAGGTATTTTAGTCTTATTTAAAATTTCTAATCCAGATGGATACGCTACAGTAGGGAATCTAGAAGTCATTGAAGAAGGATCACTAACAGACGAAGCATTGGCACATGTGAAACATAAGGAAAAGAAATGGAAGCAACACATGGAGAAAAAGCGAATGGAAACACAACAAGCCTATGATCCAGCAAAACAAGCAGTAGATGCATTATTCACAAATGCACAAGGAGGCGAGTTACATTATCATATTACTTTAGGTCATATTAAGAATGCCGATCAGTTCGTACAATCAATTCCCTATGTATACCATGCTTGGTTACCGGATGCTCCAGGTATGAACTATGATGTATACCAAGGGTTAAACGCGCGTATCATGCAGGCATACCATTTATATGATGCACGAAATGTCATAACAAATGGTGACTTTACACAAGGATTAACGGGATGGCACGCAACAGGAAAGGCAGCAGTACAACAAATGGATGGAGCTTTTGTATTAGTTCTATCAAATTGGAGTGCGGGGGTATCTCAGAATCTGCATGCTCAAGATCATCATGGATATATGTTACGTGTGATTGCCAAAAAAGAAGGGCCTGGAAAAGGGTATGTAACGATGATGGATTGTAATGGCAATCAAGAAACACTGAAGTTCACATCTTGTGAAGAAGGATATATGACAAAAACAGTAGAAGTATTCCCGGAAAGTGATCGTGTACGAATAGAGATGGGAGAAACCGAGGGTACGTTTTATATAGATAGCATCGAGTTGATTTGTATGAAAGGGTATACTAGCAATAATAACCCGCACACGGGTAATATGTATGAGCAAAGTTATAATGGAAATTATAATCAGAATACGAGCGATGTGTATCATCAAGGGTATACAAACAACTATAACCAAGACTCTAATAGTATGTATAATCAAAATTATACATACAATGATGACCTGCATTCCGGCTGTGCATGTAACCAAGGGCATAACTCTGGCTGTACATGTAATCAAGGATATAACCGTTAACGATTCTAAATAAGAATCAACATCATTGCGGAAAATAAAAACCTACTCACAAAATCTATTGCATATCATAACATAAACTTTACAAATAACTGATATATTCTAGATCATTTTCCTAATATTGATTAATGAAAATACTCCTTTACAGAACGATTTAGGCTGATTTGATTTGAATGTTGTTGAATCTTGAATAGAAATTCGTTATTCAAATTTCTGACGAGGTATCTGTTCATACGATTCAAATTCTGATTGATTATATAAGTGAAAGTACAAATCAAATAAAAAAAAGAGGCCCGTTCTAGTACTAGAACGGGCCTCTTTTTCCTGAATGTATGACTAGTAAAGCAACCATTTTACACACATAAATCGTATATATGTAAGTATACCACAATTTTTGGTATATAGAACCAAAAATTGATGATATAGAGCACAATTATGGTGAAATAAACCTTTTTTAAATTCCAAGAAAGTATCAAACAAAGAAGAACGATTCACAATATTTCCAAAACGAAAATAAGATACAATTTATGAGCATTTATTAGATTCATTCTTTACAATTTCTTTGAATAGCAAATACAAGATTAATTCAACCAATTAAAGAAAAGCTTTCTTTACTTGATAAAAATGGACGAAAATCACATCATTATCATAAGAAAACTGTATTTGATATCTCAGGTATTGCATACGAACAACATCTATCAAAATAAAAAATGAAATATTTTTAATTTTTAGCTCGTAATGGTTATTTAGTATGCTATCATTTTCGATACAGCTCTTTTATTGAATTGCTAGAAAGAAATTTTAACATCTTTCTGTATTTGATTTTCTTTAGCTTGATGGTGATGTTTCCGTACCCCATAACTACTGGAGATAGTATTTGGGATTGGAAAAAAACTAAATTACAACCATAAAACAGTAAAATCACTAACCCGTTCCTTAACGTACAAGGTACCGGCTAGTTTGTGTCCAAATTGTGTCTAAACGTACAATTTTCCCGAAATGGTATGGTGAGGCCATGCCCATCAACTTAAGGATTTTTACTACCCCCAAGTACAAAAAAAGTTATTCTTTCTTAAATAATATAAATGAGAAAGGGTGCTGTTTTTTTATGAATCTCTCGATTCAAGAAGAGTTACAACCATTTGCAGAAGAATTGCAGCGCTATATCACACCTGAATTTTTGGAAGAACTGGCAAGAGAGATTAAGTTTGTAAAGAGAAAACGAAAATTTTCAGGATCAGATTTAGCTACCATTTGTATTTGGATTAGCCAAAGAGTTGCCAGTGATCCTTTAGTCCGATTATGTAGTAGGCTTCACGCAGTTACAGGTACTGTACTTAGCCCAGAGGGCTTAAATAAACGATTTAATGAAAAATCAGTGTTATTTTTAAAACATATCTTCGCTTTGTTGTTACAACAAAAAATCTGAGAGCAAACTCACATTTCTAATCAACTTTTTGCTCATTTTCAACGCATTCGCATCATGGATGCCACCATGTTTCAGGTACCAAATACTTTGGAGCATATATATCCTGGTTCAGGTGGTTGTGCGCAAACAGCTGGGATTAAAATTCAATTAGAATATGATTTACATAATGGACAATTTCTTAATTTCCAAGTGGGTCCTGGAAAAAATAATGATAAAACATTCGGAACGGAATGTTTAGATACGTTACGACCAGGCGATTTATGTATTCGTGATTTAGGGTATTTTTCATTGGAGGATTTAGGTCAAATGGATCAACGGGGGGCATATTTTATTTCACGTTTAAAGTTAAATACAAATGTATATATCAAAAATCCTAATCCGGCATTTTTTCATAATGGTGCAATCAAAAAACAGACAGAATATGTAAAAATCAATTTACAAATGATGATAGAGCGCTTATTACCTGGTGAAACCTATGAAGTAGGAAATGTTTATGTGGGAGATCAAAAAGTTTTGTTTGCCCGACTCGTTCTGTATCGTCTAACAGAAAAGCAATTACGAGAACGACGAAAAAAACAAATGGAAAGTGAAAAGAAAAAAGGAAAATCGTATTCGAAAAAAAGCAAAATATTATCTGGGCTGAATGTATATGTAACTAACTCTCCGTGGGAGTGGGTTTCGATGAAGCAAGTCCATGAACTATACTCTTTACGCTGGCAGATCGAAATTGTTTTTAAAACGTGGAAATCATTGTTTGATATAGATCATTGTCGCACTGTTAAACAAGAACGAATAGAGTGCCATTTATACGGGAAACTGATTGCTATTTTCTTATGTTCTTCTACCATGTTTAAAATGCGCCAACTTTTGTTACAGAAGAAGCAAAAAGAATTAAGTGAATATAAAGCGATCGGAATGATCCAAGATCATCTACTTCTCCTCTATCAAGCCATACAGAAAAACACCCAAGAAGTAACAAAGCTTCTGATCCGCCTGTTCCACCTACTACAGAAAAACGGGCGGAAATCTCATCGATATGAGAAGAAAACCGTCTTTGATATTATGGGTGTTATCTATGAGTATAGTGGATGTAGCAAGCAAAAGAAAGCTGCATAAGAAAAAATGAAACCCGTTAGGGTTTATTTCGTGTGCTTATTTTTAATAACTTGCCCTCATTTTGGGAGAGGTTAGTTCAAATGCACCAAAGTTCATTCTGTATCCCCCTTAAGTTGATGGGCATGTATGGTGAGGCCTACTAGGTGAAAAACTAAATATATATTCAGTAGGTTGGACTTTCTCCATTCCGCCAATTGCTGTAATACCTACTATTAAACCAGTAATGGAGTAAGTAATTGTAGGAAACAGAATTGTATTCACTTTGTATGTTTTTAGATTCAAGATTTCTATTACCTTGAAAAATGAATAAAAATTGTCGTGTTCTAACAGGAGTGAGCTCTCTTTTCAGGGATTGAGAAAGGCTGACGATTTCGGATGCCTCTTTTGGTATTCTAAATAGAAAAATTTAGATAGTGGATGATTTTTAGAATGGAACAGACATTGAAAAATTAGCTATATTCATTTTATTACAGGATATGGCGAAGTTAATGAGCTTGCTATTACTCTATTTTTACAGATGAAATCAATGTTTTGTTTGTTGATGAATATAGATGGGATTAATGTTAAGAATATTCAGTACGAAAAATATCAATTTACTATGGTTTACAATTATGTAAAACTATAACCAATATGAGTTTTTCATTAAAACTTACCCCTAATAAAGATTTAAAGAGGTTTTGTTGCAGTCATCATTAAAAAGGAAGCCATACTCTTTTTCATTTATAACTTTACCTAATTAACAATATTTGTATACCTATTAATTCCTAAAATTTGGATTAAATGACTCATTTTGATGAGGGGAATTGTAGGATTATTTGGGTGTAGGTTCAAAAAAGGATAGACTAATTCAAATCTACCAATTTTAGAAAACGCTATCATTAACGGTATAATAAAGACAACTATATATACCGAGGAAATTGGAATTATGAATAAAAGAGAAACGAGAATTCGCATTTTAGATATGCAAGATCAGCATTGTATGGGGTGTCAGTATCATAATAGTGTGCGCACATATTGTATTGATGATTGTAGGATTGGAAAAGAAATATATCAATTAGGAACTGGATTAATTTTTGATGAAAAGGAACCGAAAAAAAAAGTAAAAAGGAAGTGGGATCATATTTGCCAGCAAGCGCTCGAGTTAAGAAGCAAAGGATATACATATAAAAAAATTGCACACCAATTAGGGTGTCATGTAAGTAGTTTGCGTAAACAGCTAAATCAGCGCGGCTTGTAAATAGTGGGATAAAAGCTGTCATAGAAGGGATAAGAAACGGGAGCATTAATGGCCTTCTTATAAGAATTATCTGAAAAACTAGCAGGAATTACAGATAATTCAGTAGGATGCGTACAATTGTGAAATGCATCAAACGAAATGAGGTGAATGCAGCATGAGAGAAATTGCGAAAAGAGTACAAATGATACGCTTACAGGATGAGCATTGTGAGCGGCAAGTAAAAGCAGAACAGTATGGTGCCGAGCAGTGTATAATAGAAAGAGATTGTATCAAAATAGAAAAAAATATAGCTAAAAAACGAACAAAAAAAGTACAAACGCCAAAAGAAAAATGGGATGAAAAATGCCAACAAGCAGTACAATTATTTAATCAAGGAACGGAATACCCAACTATTGCAAAAATAGTTGGATGTAATGTGAGTAGCTTGTATAGAGAGCTTAAGAAACGTGGTGTATTACAAATGCCAAAGCAAGTAGCACCATCTAAATCAGTAAAGTCATCCATAATATCACCAAAAACAAAAAAAACGAAGTTCGAACGATATAAAGAATATTATATGTATAAATAGGAGAATCAATGGCTATAAGATGATTTATCTAAATTGGGAATACTATTACTAGATACATACTCTGCCTATGACCAAAGGGATTTAAACAAACGTTTGATTAAAAAAATACACTTGAATAGTAATTACATCTACAACGCATATTTTTAGATGTACAACAAAATACACTTTTGAACATTATATTAAAAATTTTTATAAATTAAGCTTATTATCTTTTCATAAGGGTGAGTAAAGATACCGAAATACCCAAAAATAAATGTTAAAAAATCTTAAGAGATTTTTTAACATTTGCTTCTTATTGTTCGCTAATTTTTAGTGATATAAAGCCTCTGAAATGTGTTATTGAAGCTATACAAGAAAAAGAGAAGTTCACTCCAAACTTCTCTTTTTCGACGTACAAGGAATTACAGCAATTATACATAGCTATTTAAACTATAATCATATTTTGTAAGCAGACGTATACTTTTTTGAACTTTGCAATAGAACCGCAATTGGGATAATTCAAGATAATCTAGCCCTATTTAAAGATAAAATGGCCGGAAATCTCATTGATATGAGAAGAAAACTATCTTTAATATTATGTGTGTTATCTACGAGTATAGTGAATATAGAAAACAAAAGAAAGCTGCAAAAGTAAAAAAATGAAACCCGTTAGAGTTTATTTTATATGCTCATTTTTAAGAGGATTATAGTGATACTTTAAATATTGTGCGGAGTGAGTGGAAGTCTCCGTATTACTCCTCGCAAATAGCAATCGCCTCACGCAAACGAGAAATTCCTTCTTCAATTTGATAACTAGTCACTTTCCCATAAGATAAACGAATGTAACCATCTTTTGCACCGAAGATACTTCCTGGCATAAAGGCAATTTCGTTTTTTAAGCTTTGCATAATAAGTTGTTTTTCATTAATAGGTTTGTTTAATTTCCCCCATATGTACATACCGCCGTTAGGGTTTGAGAAAGAGATTTTATCTTGTAGTTGTTCGTTCAGTGCACGTACGATAATGTCTCTTTTTTCTTTTAGCTGTTTTCGTAAAGGTTCTATATGAGACTGAAATGGTATTGTTTCAAAAAAATTGTGTATAAGCCACTGTGGAAATATGCTCATTCCTAACTCCATTTGATTGCGTGCATCTGCTAATCGTTCTACTACAGACTGAGGAGCGACAAGCCAGCCAATGCGTAGACCTGGCGCAATCATTTTTGATAAGGAATGTATATAAATCACTGTTCCGTTTTCATCAATGGATTTTAAAGTAGGGCAAGGTTGCTTCTTTTCTAAAGTAAGCAAACTGGATGGATCATCTTCGACAATCGCAATTCGTAAGTCTGCGCAAAGTGATAACAGTTTTTTTCTACGGTTTGGACGTAACATTGTTCCAGTAGGATTTTGGAAATTTGGATTTAAAAATATCATTTTAATACGGTGCTTTCTATATAATTCTTGCACGTCATTTGGGTTAATACCGTGCTCATCGACAGGCAATGGAAAAATACGAATACCTGCGGATTGGAATAACGGTAATGAATAACAATGTGAAGGGCTTTCGAAGGCGACAGCATCACCTGGATTTAATAAACATTGTACGATAAGGTGAAGTGCTTGTTGTGCACCTGAAGTAATCATAATGGATTGTTCGGTCGCTTTAATTTTTAGATAGTCCTTCATATATTGTACTGCCGTTTGCCTTAGCGGAAGATAGCCTTGCGGGTGATCATAACTTAATGATTGTGTTAACGGCTGTTCACGTAGAATGGCTTGTAGCTGTTCATGAGGAAAGAGATTACAGCCGAGCTCTCCGCTTGCGAAATCAATCATATTTTCATTTTGCTGTACTTGTGCCCGAATATGGCGAAGTAACGGTAAGTTTGGCGAAAAAGTACCACCCTCCACGAAACTTTTCCAGTTTGGCGTTAATGTAGGAGAAACGCCCCACATATGTGTACTAACACGTGTACCTCTACCGGTTGTACTTTCTACAATTCCCATAGCGCGAAGTTCGTTATAAGCAATCGTTACTGTACTTCGGTTTACATGTAAATGCGTAGCTAATTTTCGTTCTGAAGGGAGGAAGCTACCTGGAGGGAGCTCTCCGTATGTAATGCGTCTTTCAATAAAGTCAATAACTTGCTGATAAATCGGAATTTTGCAGTCATTATCTAACTTCCATTCCATAAAAATGCCTCCCTATTTTTTAACTATTTCAATTATAACGAATTGGCTGGATATAAAAACAACCAATTGGCTGTTTTTGTAACCAACCAATTTTACTATACTAAATATGGAAGGAGGAGATATACATGATTGTAAGTAGAGAAAATGATTCGATAATGAAGGAAGCTATCTCTGCAACAGGTGTTGGAATCTCTTGTGGTACATGTGGCGAGCTCGTTCAAGGTTGCATTAATGATCAAAATTTTATGATTACGTTTCCTATACCTCTATATGCTAGTGCTGAAGCGAAATTTGTAGGAGGAGGGAAAATAAGTATAATCCCTGGGTATAAAAATAAAGCTGCAAAAGCTGCTGAAATATTAGTAGGCTCATTAAGAAAATTGGGTATAGTCGATACAGAACTAGGAATTACAATTAAAATTGAGTCGGAATTAATAGAAGGAAAAGGAATGGCTAGTAGTACAGCGGACATTATAGCAGTTTGTCGGGCTATTTCAAATCTATGTAACTATCCTATCGGACCTTGGGAAATATCAAATATTTGTACATCTATTGAACCATCTGATGGTGTAATGTATCAATCATCGGTAGTATATGACTTTTTTAAGGGGAGGTTACTTGAGGATATTGGACCTTTAATGTCAATGCGCTTAGTTATCATTGATAATGGAGAAGCGGTAGATACAGTTAATTTTAAACGGGTACCGTATACACCAAAGGAGATGAAACAAGTCTTGGAAGCTTACCGCTTAGCGACTTGTGGGATTAAAAGTCAAAATATTGAATTATTAGGACGTGCTACTACAATAAGTGCCAAAGTTAATCAACGTAGACATTTTAAAAGAGAATTCAATGATATTATGAATATCTTTCCTGAATTAGGGGCACATGGAATATCGGTAGCCCATAGTGGTTCCATTCTTTCTTTATTGTTTGATAAGAATGATGATATGAAAATTGAGAATGCAAAAAATCGTATATCAATGATGTTTCCAGAAGCAACGATTAGAGAAATTACTATCTAAAGAAAGTAAGGTAAGCAGCATATATAAATTTAAATGGGGTGTGTAAAATGGTTCGAAAATTATATCTCCAAGATCCATATCTTCAGGAATGTACCGCCATTATAACAAAAATAGAAGATAATAAAATCTTTTTGGATCAAACTATTTTTTATCCAGAAGGTGGAGGACAGCTTGGAGATCAAGGATGGATTGAAGGAAATGAAGTAATTGATACACAAAAGACGGGAGGAAATCTGTTTTATCACTCTAATTTTCCAATCATTAAGGTTGGTTCAGAAGTAGCACATATTTTAAAAGAGCCGGTAAAGGGACTACGTGAAGGAATGGAAGTTAAGGCAAAAATCAATTGGGAAAGACGCCACATGTTGATGAGAATGCATGCTGCTGCACATTTAGTTTATTATTATACATTTCAAGTTTTTGGGGAGATGTATGTGAAAGGTTGTCATATTGCAGAAGATAGAGCTCGATTTGATTTTTATAGTCCTGATAAACGTCTTGATCGTGAAGGGTTAGATAAAGTAGAAGAGTTCGCAAATTTAATTGTTAAAGATAATATCCCCATTAAAAATATCCCATTAAATGAGGAACCAGAAGCAATCAATTGGATTTGTGGTGATATGCTTATTCCCTGCGGTGGTACACATGTTAGACAGACTGGAGATATTGGAGAAATTTCTGTAAGAAGAAACTCGAGAGGGAAAAGTTTAGAGCGTATATATTTAGAAATTGGAGGGGGAGATTTATTTAAATAATTCCGAACGATTAATATCCGTTTCCCTTTACGCAGCAGCGGTAATTACTGCAAAACAGTAAGGGGTGCTTTGAGAGATGCGAAAAGGAAAGAGTTTATCAACATTCCCTGTTTAGCCGTGAGAAATACTTGTAGCTGTTGGCCAATCCTTGTGCTGTATTCCCATTGTAGATGGAGGATGCATCTTATTATCAGGAATTTTAGAAGTAATCTTAGAAAAGAAAGAAGATTATTAAATTCGTATTAGGGATTTTATTATTAACATGTAGTTTAGATTGAAATTATAAAATAGAAAGAGGTAGTAATGATGCTAAGAGAAAATATAGTAGATGCGATTGGAAACACGCCGTTAGTAAAACTCCAATTAGATTCGTCAGCTAGAGGGAACGTCTATGCAAAATTAGAAATGCTAAATCCCTTTGGGATGAAGGATCGTGCCGCAAAGCAAGTCATTTTAGAGGCTAAAAAGAATGGAGTTTTAAAAGATGGTGCTCCAATTATTGAAAGTTCTTCGGGGACCATGGCATTGGGACTTGCAATGGTTGGAACTTATTTAGGGCATCCGGTTCATATTGTAACGGACAAGCGTACGGATCAAATGACTCTTGCAAAATTAAAATCCCTCGGTTGTAAATTGGAAATAGTTACAGAAATGACGCAATTAGGATGGCAAAGCGCTCGTCTTGATAGACTAGATGAAATTCTTAAAGAGAATAAAGAAGCATTTTGTCCTCGTCAGTATGAAAATTGTGATAACCCCAATGCCTATGGGGCATTAGCGAATGAGGCTCTTGAAGAGTTAGGACATATCGATATTTTAGTAGCTTCTGTAGGTAGTGGGGGGTCACTTTGTGGCACGGCACGAGCTTTAAGAAAAGCGAATCCTGACTTACGTGTTGTAGCAGTTGATGCGGTAGGAAGTGTTATTTTTAATCAACCAGATATTCCAGGGCGATTGCAAGGAGGACATGGAAATAGTGTAATTCCAAAAAATGTAGATTTCTCAATAATTGATGAAGTTCATTGGTTAAACGATGAAGAATGTTATGCAGCTAATTTAGAATTAGCTAAGTGTGAAAAGTTATTTGCAGGTAATAGCTCAGCGGCATCATATGCAGTTTCACGATTTATAAGTAGTAGATGTTCAGAAGAAAAGAATATTTTAACTATCTTTCCAGATAGAGGGGATCGCTATTATAAAACAGTTTATAATGAGGAATATCGTAAAGAAAAGGGGATGACAAATCTTTATCTACCTGAACAACCTAAAAAGGTTTCTTATGGAAAGACGGTGACTTCCTGGTCTTACGCTAGTTTACAAGATAATAAGATGCCCACATTTTAAATATCTGAAAATTTAAAAATGAGGAGACGTTTATGAAATTAGATTTTGATCAACAAATCGATAGACTTTATACAGCATCTTATAAATGGGATCAGTCCAAAAGCCTTTTTGGAACAGAAGATATTTTGCCAATGTGGGTGGCTGATATGGATTTTATGTCATCCCCAGCAGTAGTAGATGCACTTATAAATAGAGCTACTCATGGAGTATATGGATATACAATCATACCTGATTCCTATTATAGTTCGATAATTGATTGGCTGAAGAGAAGGCATGGAACGACAGTAAAAAAAGAGTGGATCACACATTCTCCAGGGGTAGTAACAGCATTAAGTATTTTGGTCTCTTGCTTAACTAAGCCAGGAGATAAAGTGATGATTCAATCTCCTGTCTATCATCCATTCTATGATGTAGTTACTCAACAAAACAGAGAATTAGTAACGAATAATCTTATTCTAGAAGATGGCCGATATACGATGGATCTAAAAGATTTAGAAGATAAAATAGATTCAAGTGTAAAATTAATGTTGTTATGTAATCCTCATAACCCTGTTGGGAGAGTATGGGATGAACAAGAATTAGAGAGACTAGGAGCACTGTGTGCTAAACATAATATAATTGTAATTTCAGATGAAATTCACTGTGATTTAATATATAAAGGCAATAAACACATACCGTTTTCATCTATTTCTGAAAAATTGAAAAGTACTAGTATAACATGTATTTCTACTAGTAAGACCTTTAATCTTGCGGGGTTAAAAACATGTAACCTAATCATTCAAAATCCTCATATAAAGGAATTGTATGAAAAAAAGTTAAGGATGCTTTCGTTACATTCGGAAAGTTTCTTTGGTATAACGGCAGTAGAGGCTGCATATACCCATGGTGAAGAATGGCTCAATCAATTATTAATCTATTTAGAGGGGAATTTAAATTTTTTACTTGGTTATTTTAAGCAACACATAAATGAAGTGAAGGTAATTAAACCTGAAGGAACATATTTAGTCTGGTTGGATTTCCGAGGATTAAGAATGAATAAAGAGAATATAGAAAAATGGATGTATCAAAAAGCTAAATTAGCTTTAAATGAAGGTTCTATGTTTGGCGAAAATGGTAAAGGGTTTCTTAGAATGAATATTGCCTGTCCTAGGGTTACTTTAGAAGAAGGTTTATCTCGGATACATAAGGCGTTATAAGTGAAAATTAATATAAAAAACGTAATCCCTTCATAACTTTGAACACATATTCTTCATCTATAATAAAAAGTTTATTATGGATAAGTTCAAGTACTATGTTAGTATATTGAAAACTTTAAGAGAGGTATTTCCCTATGAGGTTAGATGTATTGAGTAGCTTGGCTAGCAAAAGGCGAATATTATGTTTGTTCCTCTTTTAAAATCCTTTCTAATGGGTTACATCACCAAACGGATTACATTTGTTAACTAATTTTAAAAAATATAGTAATAACTTTAAGAAGGTGAACCAACAGTACCAAATAAATTTGATATGTTCTAAAACAGTTGTTTTAAGGAACATACTTAGTTTACTGTTTTTTATTGAGGTGTCTCCAGGTAAAGAAGTGTTCAATTTTATGTAGGGGTTACAGTAGGAGAAAAAAATGATAAGAAATAATGAAACGAAATATATACTGTTAGTATTTTTAGCTATCTGTTTTTTAGCAACAGGTGGTATTTTTGTAAAACTAAGTGATTTACCACCAATTAATACAGGCTTTTATCGTGTATTACTCTCTATCCCTCTTTTATTACCGTTTGTATGGAAAGAACTTAATAAAGTTTCAAAGAAAGATATTCTATTAATACTTTTAGCGGGTGTATTTTTAGCAGGTGATTTAATTTTATGGAACGTATCATTTCATTATACGAGTGTTGCAAATGCTAATTTATTAGCTAATTTGGTGCCTCTAGTAATTATTCCGTTTTCATTTTTTATTTTTAAAGAAAAAATAACACGTACATTCTTCATAGGATCTATTATTACAATATCTGGGGTAATTGTTTTAGTTAGTGGGAAAGCAGTAATAACAACAGATAATTTATTTGGAGATATGTTGGCCTTTTTAACTGCTTTTTTCTATGCATTCTTTTTATTGACAGTATATAAAGTACGAGAAAGAGTAAGTGCTAGTATTATTATGTTTGTGAGTGCTTTTGGAAGTGCAGTAACGATTTTCATTGCCATGCTTTTTACAGAAGGAGTTTATATCCCAAGTAGTTCTTCAGAATGGCTGCCCTTAATAGGCTTAGCTATTTTTTCGCAAATTTTAGGACAAGGGCTACTAAGTTTTTGTTTGGGTAAAGTTAATGTTGCATTATCTTCAATATTAGTTTTATTACAACCAATCGTAGCTGCAATATATGCATGGTTTATCTTTACTCAGAAGCTTACAATAGTGGAGATAATGGGAATGTTAATTTCTTTAGTTGGAATCTATATTGTGAAAATGAAAAAGAAACAAAAGGTGCCACACAAATCAAAAGAGAAAATTGTAAGTTAAGTAGTATTTTTCTGGTGTTAAGGAACTGGGTAGTAATTTCACATGTAATCATGTTAGGAGACTTCATTCTAGAGTGGCAATCAATGTTGTAGGGTGGAATTTCTAGTCCTAATATATACAAAATGACATGGTTTTATGCAAAATTTGGTTTGTTTAGTCCATATAAAGTCCAGTTATGGTAAAATATAGAGGACATATGTATAGTGAGATTCCAATTCTATTGATGAATTGGAATCATTTTTTTAATTGAACAGTTCGAGGAGAGCAATCACGCATAAACAGATACACGAATTGATCTAATTCCTCGCTACATGCAAAAACAATGGGGTCTGTATATTCGTATGCCTTTACCAACTGTCGCAGTTGTTTCTTTTTTTCCTCAATTTGTTTTTGTAAGTGGAGAATATCAGATGTAGATATGGAAAACATCTCTATTTCTACAGATTGAAATCAGCTTTTTTATAGTATATGCAGTTTTTTTAAAATGAAAACGGTCACATAAGATGTGAGATATTCTATGTGTACAAAAGGAGGACATTTCTATGAAATCAACAGGTATTGTACGAAAAATTGATGAGCTCGGTCGAGTTGTGATACCGAAGGAAACGAGGCGTACACTCAACATTCACGAAAAAGACCCACTAGAAATATTTGTAGAAGGGGATGCGATAATTCTACAAAAATATATATCCCATGGTACGTGTCCTATCACGGGAGAAATATCTGCAAGAAATGTAAAATTGGCAGGAGGAAAGTTGACACTGAGTCCAGAGGGTGTAAAACAACTGTTAGCTGAATTAGAACAATACAAAGTAACGGTATGAGAGAACAGGGGGCGTACTCGTTGGAAACGAAATTACAAGCATTTCAAAAGGATAGAAGTAAGAACATGCTATCTTTGCAGGAACAATTGTTACAAGAGGCGTTTCAAAAGAGGAAGGATATCACTTTAATTCTGTTAAAAGGATTGCATGTAAAAGGAATGATAAGAGGATTTGATACTTATTCTGTTTTAATAGAAGTTGAAGGGAAGCAACAGCTTGTATATAAACATGCGATCTCCACGATTCGTTTCTAAAATAAAACAGTAGCATGAAATTCTTAGAATTCATGCTACTGTTAAAGAAATATTATTTAGCTTTTACAGCTTCTTTTAATGCTTTCCCCGCTTTAAAGGCAGGTGTTTTTCCCGCAGGGATCGTAAGAGCTTCACCAGTATGTGGATTGCGTCCTTCACGGGCAGCACGTTCTCTTACTTCGAATGTGCCGAAGCCAAGTAGCTGTACATGTTCCCCATTTTGTAGTGCATGTTGAATGGACTCTAATACTGCATCTACTGCAAGACTCGCTTGTGGTTTTGTTAGTTCGGATTGTATTGCAACTTGTTTTATTAGTTCTGATTTGTTCATAAGACACCTCTTATTGTTATGTATACTTGTTTCAGTATAAAGGTGTAAATGAAATGGTGCAAGATAGTTTGTGAGATGTAAATTCTATAACAGAAAAATGTATTATATAGAGGGAATACTCTGTATAAAGGGAATGGGAGAGGAAAAAAGATGAAAAATGCCTTTTACACGGATCCAAAGGAATTAGAACGTGTTGCAGAAGTAGTAAGGGCATTAGCACACCCTGTCCGTCTCCAAATTGTACGTCAAATAATAAAGGAAAATTCATTAAATGTTTCTGAATTACAACGGTATCTCGCCACACCACAACCCACTGTTTCACAATATCTTGGCAAGTTAAAATTACATAAAGTCGTAGCATGTGAGCGAAAAGGATTAGAAGTATTTTATCGAGTGGACGATGAAAAAGTGAAACAAATCCTGAAGATACTGCTAGGCTAAACAGATAGCTTCATTTATTTGTCTAGTCATGTGAGGATAAAAATAATGACCGAGGAGGGGTATTCTTCTATGAGCGGAAATTCACATTACAATTATATAACAATAAAAGAACTTATCTTTATCCATGCCTATGTAACAGGGGAAGAAATCCCTTCTTCACAAGCATTACAAATACTCAAACAGTTTGCTCCTGAAGAAATACCAGGTACAATCAGACAAGCGCGTCGGTATCGTATACGGAAAAATGGAGAAGAATTGTTTGGATATTATAGAAAGAAACATCCAAAATTATTTGATAAGCAAAAGTTATACACGTATGAAGAGTTGAAACATCGAGCGGTGAACTATTGTTCGTCTCATTTGGTGATTCATCTCTAATCCAGATAGGTCAATATGTATGCATTATGTTTTGAAAAACAGATAAAACACCTATTTTTTCGTGAAAAACTTAAAAAAGACTGCTCAGATTAATTTTTAAAGAAAGAAGACGACCAAGAGAATGCATTACTATGTAAAAAATGTTAAACGCTAAAAACAAGGTAATAAAGACGTTTAACGTAATTAAGAAAAAAACAAGCTGATTATGCAGGGCTATATACCTGTTTAAGTGGAATATATAATTTCACGCACCGTAAGAATTAATAACTAATAATCACAAACAATCCTCAAAGGTTGCGTCTTATCTCTCGTATCCGCTACAATAGAGATAGAATAAACACAAAGAAAGGTGACTCACTCTATGAATCAACCTTTAGTAAATTTACGAGTCGATTTTGCTTTTAAGCAATTATTTGGTGTACAAGGACAAGAGGAATTACTGATTTCTTTTTTAAATGCAATCTTGCATGAATCCTTATCTACACCGATTGTATCCTTAAAAATTGAAGACCCACATTTGCATAAAGAATATGAAGAAGATAAATTATCCATACTAGATATATTAGCTACACTTCAAGATGAAACCAAGGTGAACGTGGAAATCCAGTTACGAAATACACAAGAAATAGTAAAACGTTCCCTGTATTATTGGAGTAAACTGTATACATCTCAATTAGAGCAAGGGATGCCCTATCGTTCTTTACGGAAAACGATTGCGATTAATCTATTAGATTTTGATCTCTTTCCTCAATATGATGACATGCATACAGTCGGACAATTTTGGAGTCAACAACACAAGGAAGTGTTACTCGAAGATTTGGAAATCCATTTCATTGAAATTCCGAAATTGCTACAGCAATGGAGAGAAGAAAAAATTAATCCGTGGGAAAATGAATTTGCTCGTTGGTTACTGTTGTTACCAGCACATGAAGATGAGCATTTAACCCACACTTTGGAGGACATCGCCATGAAACAAGACCCGATGTTACAAAAAGCGATCCATAAATGGGAGAACATGAGTAAGAGTAGTTCTTTCCGCCTAGCGTATGAGGCCAGAGAAAAGGTTTTATTTGATGAGCAAGCCAAATTAGCACATGCTCGTGAAGTCGGTATCGAAGAAGGAAGAGAAAAAGGGCTTCAAGAGGGTATGGAAAAAGGTATGGAAAAAGGAAAATTAGCTGAAAGAGAACAGTTAATCCGAGGCATGCATAAAAATGGCATGGATATAGAAGATATTGCGAAGTTTACCAATATGGACATTACGGGCTTACGCCATATTTTAGGACAATAAAAGGTAGACATCTCCTTTATAAGAGATGTCTACCTTTTATTGTCTGATTATTCAGACAAACTGGACGTGTATCTGAAGTAATTGCTAGCGATGCAATGTATAGTGATCCATTACTTTTATTAAAATATCTGCGATTAACTTTCCATTTTCAAAAATAATTTGATTCTTCGTATATACGTCTATATATTGCCCTAGTCCTTCACTTAACATAATTTCCAGTTCATTATTATCTAATATTTTACTAGTCAAAATGGTAGGATGTTTACTAAAAGCTCGATAAAAACTTAAAGTTTCAGCCAAAGATGCCACTAAAGGCCTCAACATTTCTTCATAGTCTGGAAGCATATCCGCAGCTATTTTCTCATTTAAAACAAAATCTATTCCGTTATCTTTTAAATCAAATCGATATAAGAAAATCATTTTTACCGCACCTTCTTTTACTATCTTGATGCATAGATTCGTAATAGTATCTTTTTTCATTATATAGCAACATCGGTTTATTTTTCAATTTTTCTTTATTTCAATTTAGCGGGATATTTCCAATCTCGTTTATCTTTCGTATCAGAAGTTGATTTTTGTTTCTTTTGGCTAGTAATTTGTTTTTTCCTATTTTGTTGTTCTATTCTTTCAATCTTTGTTTGCATTCTTTCCATCTGTTCTTTTACTTTTTTTAACTCAAGCTTAATCTCCATCAACAATCTTAAAATCGCATCACCTTTGTTCATAGACAACATCCTTTTAGATTTTTGGGTTGTTAGGGAAGTTTAATACTTCCCATTTCTATTCTGGGTAATTTTCAGCATCCCCTCGAAAAGAGGGGATATCAAAAAGTAATGTAAAAATTCAATGATATCTGTACTCCAATGAAACTACATCACACAATAAACATTTGGTGTTCGTGCTTGGCTTATCAAAATGAACTATTATTCAATCGGACGATATCTGACTGAATTTTTTAGTTCAAAGATTTGATCGGTCTTTTCTGAGCTTTGTTTTTCAAAATGCTTTCGTTTGTTTTTGATAATTTCTTTTACTTGACTCCACTTTATAGAAGAATTTAGGATATTATCATCAACATCCAATTTAGAAGTATCATTATAATTCCAGTACCTATTGTTATGCCAAATATGCTCTTCTTGTAACTTAAATATTGGGGCTAGTTCAAGGGTATCCATATTTGCAATCGATTCATGATATTCTGTTAATAACAGGTATTTAACCTCTGGGAAGTGTTTGTGCACCGGATCAATTGCAGGAACACCATTAATCAACTTGTATTTTTGTTCTTTTATAAGAGCGTAGTATTCATCGTTTGTTGCATTTTTTACTTTCTCTAAAGAAATATTATCTGTAATCTTAATTGGTTCGTTGCTTATAGACATTCTGTATTGAAACATATGAAAATGGCAATCACCGTGAATATGGGCTTTAAGGGCGTTGATATTAGAGTTGTGAACTAAATCAATTAATACGTTACCTGTACTTTTACCTTTTTTAATTGTTCTAAAAACAAAAATGCATCCATGAATATAATTATTTTGATAACCAATCCCTACAAAATCATATCTGTATTTATGATGCAAATCTAAAGGCTCGTCATATTTTAGTCCTATTGTTAATTCGTACATGATTTCCTCCTACAAATGGGTTTTGAATTCGTTGCTATTAGAATTATTGTATCAATTTAAATTTTTATATTACCATAGAATTTACTATTCTTAATCACTCTAGTACGATTGTCTTTGCTCCTTCTATTGAATTAAAGCTTTCTACCTTCATTTTAATTCCTCCTTATAATGTTAAATTTGATAGCACTTTTTTCATCACTATCACCTCACACACCCTTGCTCATTCAGTGTAACTTGATTTTATATCTTTTCAATCGTCCGATTTTGCCATTAAAACTTATGCAATAGCACATATTTTTTAACGCGACTATGTTTTTTAGCGTCAAATCTAGGGTTGTTACGTTCATTACGCCTATTGTTATATTTACATTACGTTTTCTTACCTCTTGTTAATGTAGACATGTATTCGTAAAGGTACACTTTTACAGACGCATAGAAACATAGGAAAAACCATATCCATAAAAGTCGTATATTTATTTTACAGATGTCTTTAATTTTTATATACCTTTACAGATGTGAATAAGCTATAATTGTGTTCGAGGTGAAAGAATTGCAATATAAAAAGTTTGGATATGTACGGGTTTCCAGTAAAGACCAAAACGAAGAACGTCAGATTGAGAATATGAAGCATCTAGGAATAGAGGATCGAGATATTTTTATTGATAAACAATCTGGAAAAAATATGAAAAGAGAAAATTATCAAATGTTAAAACGATTAGCTAGAACAGGGGATACAATTGTTTTTGATTCTTTAACGAGGCTAGGGCGTAGTATGAATGATGTACTTGAAGAATTTCGTTATTTTGAAACACAGCGTATTAATCTCCAGTTTATTAAGGAACCATTTATTAATGTAAATTATAATGGCGAAAGTACAAATGATGTCATTCAACAGGCTGTTCAAAAAGCAACTCTTACCATTCTTTCTGCTTTTGCAGAAAAAGAAAGGAATGATATCAAACAACGACAAGCAGAAGGGATTGCATTAGCAAAGAAGCAAGGAAAACACTTAGGAAGACCACCGGTACAAATTACGAAGCAATTCATTGAGGCATATGAGGCATGGCAATCTGGAAAGATTACGGCGGTCGGAGCGATGAGAAAATATGATATAAAGCGTTCTTCTTTTTACAAGCTAGTAAAAGAGTACGAAGCGCACGAAAAAACAAAACATATGGCGAAAAATGAATGATATTGAGAAAGGATAAAATTGAGTTTCTTCCTATTTATATAAGAACCACATTTAGCACCTTAGCATCCATACGCCGTATTTTACAAAATTTGACGAAGGCGTAATACCTGTTAAGGGGATTCCCTTGATAGGTCGGAGTTGCTATTATACATATCAAACAGGGTGCACCCATACCGTAATTTTTAAACAAACGTTTGATTCGTCATTATTTGCACAAAAACAAAAGGATTCGCTATAAATAGCGGATCCTTCTAATTGAATGCATATTTAAATATGAAAATGTATCTAGGAATCTGTCATCCTCTTTTGATATTTTCTTAACTTTGCAACAGAACCCATTTCGGACACAAATCAGCCGCTTCCCTACACGTTAAGGAACCGGCCGATTACTTTACTACTAATATATATTTTTTGTCGTGTAATGGTCTTAGATTATTAAAAATTTGTTTTTTTTCAAATTCAAATTCCAAACATAGTCACCTGTCAAAGCGATATGTTCCCATCCAAATGGAGATATATCTTGTAAGTGTTTTGCTGGATAGAAGAAACTTTTTAGGCTATTTCATAAAAAGAGTCGCCTCTACCGGATAATGGTCAGAGTAATCATTATACGTATATGTTTGGAACCATGATGTAACGGACCATTCTGGAGAGTTTGGTTGCAACACTTTATTTTCTATATATACGGGATTTGCATGATCTTTACTAGAAACAATGTAATCTAAATATTCTGCTGGAGCATTTGGGAAATTATAGTTTACAATACTATTTGTTGTCGCATCCCAAGTTGCTGTATGCCCTGTATACGCTGGTGACGAAGCATGTAATGTATCAAGCATTGACCTATACTCTGAATTGATATTATTCACAGCATTTATTTTATTTACATTCATATCACCACCAATTAGCACATACTCGTTAGAGGGAATATTTTTATTTTTAATAAATTCTTGAATTTCTTTTAGCTGTGCTGCACGTACAGATGCTGGTGTAGTTTGTCCACACCCATCATCTTCAGCTTGTAAATGCGTCCCAATTACATGAACAAAACGATCATTTTTCTTAATTTTAGTATATGCAAATCCTTTATTTGATAAATTATCTGGCCCACATCCTTTTTCAAACACATATTGAATTTTTTCAACGATTGGCCACTTACTCACGATAGCCACTCCTCCATCTTCAGGATTAGAAGATGAATAGCTTCCTAACGTTTTATCCCATTCACTTCCGTTACTACGGCCTATTACAGCTGTTTGATATTGATATTCTTTCTTTAAATTCTCTAACAAACGATCTGATGCACTATTATCAAATGCTTCATTTAATATAACAACATCCTGACCCTTTATATAATTAGCTGCACCAATTAAATCAGCACGCTGACTTTGTCCCCAGTTTGGATATAAATTCGTTAATAACATAAATACATTATGAGTCATCACTTTTAATGTATCGTTTTGATTTGTGGACGTTGCCGCTTGAGCGGTAGATCCACCATATAAAACTCCAAGACCAATTCCAAAACTAAGTACACCTTTTAAAAGCTTACTTTTCATAATTTATAACCTCCATTTATTATATAGTGATAAACATATTAACAAAATAATAAACATACATAATTGCAGAAGAATACTAGAATCTCACACAATTTTTGGAAATCGAAAATAAAAGAGCTCGAAAAAGTAAAAATACAATTTAGTACAAGTAAAAATTCGGAGAGTAGAATAATCAATACAACTTAATAGTTCTGCGAATTCAAAAAATGCAATGTGTTTCGTTATCACCTAAGTATTATTTAGAATAGCTCAAGTTTATTAATAATATTATTTATTAAATTCCCTTAATATCCGTTAAGCGTGTTTCCGTACGATATGTTTCATCAATGTTTAAAATGGATTTACCTTCAAATAACAGTGCATTTACAGGTTGCCCATTTTCAGGATTCCAAAATGTAGATGCCCACATGTGATAATTATTTGCAATATCATCAACAGTTTGTTCATCGGTTCTAGAAAATAGTTCATGCAAAGATACAGTTGTAGTTCTGAGTGTACCAGGGTCATTAGCTAATACATATGAGAATTGAACGGATCCTGTAAAGAAGCTACGGCTTTTAATTTCATATGTAGCTGGTGTAGTGTAGACAGAAGAAACTAATTTACCTTTTGAATTAGGCGGTAATTTTGCGGATGCAGTCGAACTAAATGTTTTTGTAAATGTTTTTGAATCAGATGTTCCAGATTGATTAGAATTGGTATATTCATATGCAACTTCTCCACCAACTTCTGCATCTTTAACAAGGAGATTCACTTTCGCTTTATAAGTGAATTTAACCCCCGCTTTATGGTTATGGGTAACAGAGTTTGTTATAGTAGAAGTATTTGAGATTCCATGCTGGAACGTATGGGATTTTGTAAGTTCAGCAGAAGGATGTTCATTATATATATATTCTTCTATTGATTGAACTAATTTTTCTGGTCCTTTCCCAATTAATTTAGATTGAATAGGATAATCTGGATCTATATATTTTTCTTCTACATCTAAAAATTTAACATCATTGATATGTACACCTACTTTAGAAGTTTCGCCTAATCCATTAACAAATCTTGCATAGCCTGGGATTGCTTTTCTAACAACTTGGTCTATATTTACAACCTGAGATCCCTGTGTTTGATAGCTAGATAATTTTTGTAATGAAGATTGTTCAGGAATGATTCCTGGTGAAGTATTGATTTGAGCATTCGCTGTATTCCCTGAAATGATACATAATGGCATACCTACTAATGCTGCTGTTAAAATTTTTCGTTTCATAAAGTCCCTCTTTTCAAAATATTTAACTTATATATATAAGTATAGGTTGTGTTTAAGTTTCAAAACAAGACTATATTTATTCCGTATATACTGATAGAATAGGCATGTCATCATTAAAATTAATTCATCTGATAAACTATTCCCTTCATGAATAAATAACTAATTTACCAGTGATAACACAAGGCATGCGCCACATTCCTGTTTTAGGAGGGAGTATTATTATTTTACTTTGCACCCAAAAGATTAAGTGGAAAAATTATCCGGAATAAGCCACACTTTATAAAAAATGAAACCTTGATATAAGAGCTCTCCAAATAAAGGTCACCATACATGCCCATAAACTTAAGAGTAAAAATGAAATGAACTTTCGTTCATATGAATTAAAAAAGGCTTAAAATATTGTATGTCTTTAAAAATAAACATATCAAATAAGCCTCAATAGGCTTATTTTTTAAAATTATGCAGCTTTCTTTTGTTACCCAGCTATACTATACTCATAAATCCATGCCGTAATTTTCAAACAAACGTTTGATTCGTCATTATCTACAAAAAAAACAGAAGGATTCGCTATAAATAGAGAACCCTTCTAATTGAATGCATCTTTAATTATTAGAATGTGTCTAGGAATTTGCCGTCCTCTTTTGGTATTTCAATACCTAGAACAAAACAATATGAATAACAAGAAAAATAATAAAACGAACAGTTTTATTGGCATAGTCTGTTCGCAAAAAAATAAGCTAGAATGAAATACACTTCCTTTTAATCAGAAATTAGTTTTTTAGGGACAGATGGTCCAACCGAACTAATATGTAAACAAAGTATACCGTGTATTTTAATTTCTTAAAATATGACGCACACCCGTAATATCTATATTGATAAACTTTGTAATACCCCCTTAATTGGTAATAGCATATATTTTCACTGTAAATTTGTCTTTTGCACCACTTGGGTTTGCGATATAGTATTTAGAATTTGGAGTTGCTGCAGTCCTGGACTCATTTGAAATATTGCTCCAACTAACACGATCTAGCCCTAGGGGAACATCTATCATAATATTGAAAGAAATATTAGAAGAATTATCTTTTTCCGTGGGCTCGATAATCCATTTTAAGCCCATTGTTCCTTTGGGTAAATTATTAATACTAAAGTTTTGACTGGATCGATTTTTCTCGCCAGATAATGGATTGGATTCAGAAGAAATTTGGGAAATCAGTACTTCTTTTTCACTAGAATATATCCCATTTAATCGAATGATACTATCAATTAAACCTGGGCCTGGAAAATCTGCTGCGATGATACCAGCGTGTTTAATATCACCTTTTTGCATAATTTCAGTTCCAAGTATATTCGTCCCACCATAAAAAACTTGTCCATCCAAATCTCTCGGGAAGTCTTTCCATTTACTTGCTGCATTTGTTTGGAGTAACCATTGGTTACTACCAGTATTTTTGTTTTCTTTTCCACTAGCAACAAACCAAGGATAAAACCCATTCCAAATTGCTAAACCGCCAGTACCACTAAAATGATTAAGATAAATTTCACCTTTGCTTTGTTCATCACTTGCATGTAAAAGATGATTTTTCACTGCATCCCATTTCGCATACATTCCATCTGGGCCGCCACTAACTTGATATTGATCTTGAATATTCAAAGATTCATATTGGATACCATACGCCTTAGATGCTGTAAAGTTTTGTAATAATACAATCTTCCCTCGGACATCTCCTAGTTTTGGGTTACTTTTTTCTGTAGTTGATGCAGTGTTTGGGTCCCAAAAATACGAATGGTATCTTTTAATATAACTATCTAATATTTCTTCGAATGACAGTGAGCCAACAGCAGGATTGGTTTCTTCTTTTAATCGCATTAAAACCGTTTCTTTCGGATTCTCTTTTAAAAACTGAATGGTTTGTTTTACTACATCCTCAAAATTAGCATTTTGATAAATAATACCATGATACATGTCAAAAGAGTTTTGTACACGTTTCACCCGCATGTCTATATAACGAATACCAGAATGTAATTGCTGAGATAAAGACATTGTTTGGTTTATTGTCAAATCAGTTCCTTGGATGGCCATTGAGCCATGAGTTCCTGGAATAGATAATTCACTTAATTTTTTTGTGTTATCTAATTTTGACATCCACGATGGATTGAGATATCCTATATCAGATTCGTAGGAATAACCTGGATGTCTATCAGCAAATGCCGTAGAAGTTGTGCATAAACTTACTAATGTTAAACAAGTCAGAATGCTATATTTTAAGGTTTTTCTCATATTAAGTCTATTATTCATTCTATATCTCCTTCTTTTTAAAATGGATAATCTCATGTAACGAATATGATACTATACAGATTTATTACGACTAACGAAATAATGAGAACATTCGTTAAAAGTATGTCGTAATAAGGGGTACATTCTTTGAGGTTTTGAAAGAATAATAGGTTTAATTGTATCTTTCATGGCTTTAAAGTCCTCCTTTTCCAAACAAAACAGAAGTCTTAAATAAGACTTCCATTTTAGTACATATAATCTATGAAATATTGTTGAATGAATTGAGAAATAGTACTTTTATACGCTAAAATTGAGAAAAACTCATTTCAGAATTTTTCATAACAAAGCGGCTTATGAGCAACGCTCCTATATAAGACCAAATAAAGCCTGTTTTCACATCCAGTAAGCTTCTAATTTAGAGTCTTACTTCGCATTAAAACTTAAACTAACTAGAGTAGCAATAGATTGTGCTGCATGTTCCCAGCTACCATCAATCACTTTTCCAATTTGTTGACCAATTGAGTTTAAATCATTTGGATTCACTGGAATTCCATTATATGCAGCAATAATTGATAAAAGTGGTGCTGCAAATGGTGTAAAACCACCTCTATCAATATGAAATTGAGGTGTGCCAATTACTTCCCCGTCTTGTACTGTAAATTCATAGTAAACTTGATCATCTGGGCGAAAACTTAAATGATGAGAAATTTGTCCCTTTACATATTTTTTCCCGCCACCTAAATCGACTACTTCGATTGGTTTTACATTAAATTCGTGCTCAAATACTTTAATTTTTTTGACTTCGGGACCATATAAAGCAGCATTCACAGCTGTTTGCAAATTACTCTGTGCGAAAGTTTGAGCACTCATTTGCGATTCTTGTTGTTGGGTAGGAGCCTTTGTTTCTGCAGCAAACACCGATGTAGTAGGTAATGCACCTGTAGCTAATGTGGCCACCATTGCTGCTGTTACTATCATTCTTTGTTTTTTCTTCATTACTTTCATCCCCTTTTCAATTATGTTATATACATGTATTATGATAGCTTCCTTCACATTATTTCTCAATTTTCAGATTAAACAACTAGTACTTGATTATATGCACTAATTTATTACGTAAGATTCCTATGCATTGACTTTAAACATTGTGAAATCATCGAAAGAATACTGTGATTGTGATTAAAAAATAGAATAAAGGAATGGAATCGACACAATTTTTTTATGTTTCAGAAAATAATCTAAGTATTTTATATTTTTTTGTCATCATTACTATTATTTTTTAAAACACAAATAGCCCAAAATAAAAAAATCTGATTTTTTCTACAAATGAGAGAGCAGCAAGCTTATATAAAAGTTTATAATTAATTATCTTCATGTTCCTTGTCTAAAAAATATTGAATGTTTCTTTAAGAATTTGATGATATTGTTTCTCTGTTATTTTTTTTGATATGGTCCCTCCTATATATCCCCTCCATAGTTTGTAGCATCAATGCAAGTAACTTGAGGAAGTTCAGAAGAGACTTCTCTTAGTTTTAAAATATCATTATCAATATTAACCGTTATTTACTTTCCGATACTTTCTTTTGATTTAGAAAATAGGTTTATTCGTTAAGCAGTTAATAGACACGTAATAAGTATTGATATTGATATAGATATATTCATAAAAAGGAAAACTCCCCCAAAAATGCGAGTTGTTATCATCGATTTAGTTGCGAAGTTATTAAAATATGCTTTATTTTTGTTTATTCCCCCATTTTGGGGGAGTGGATAGAAACACCCTTATCCTTCTTTCTGAAAGAAGTTAATACATTGGCTGAGTTATATAACAGCCAATTGGAGGGTTACACATTTATTATATTTTAATATACTAAATGTGTAATGTTTTTAACGTTAAATCTTAATCAAGTATTCCGGATTATATTTGGATATCTATTCTACACTGTATGAGACTCACGCTAAGAACAGTTTCAATCTTATTTTTTATATTTTTGGGAGGGACATTTATGAAACAATTTTTAAAAACAAAAAGTTCTCATGTGATAAACGACGCTCAAGCCCCTCTTACAGAAAATCGAAAAATATTATGGCTAGCACATCAAATTGATGAAAAATCAGGGCTTATATTATGAACCGATTTTTATTTAAATCAAAGGAGCGTTAGACGTTCAACAATTACAAAACGCGTTACAGTATACTGTCAATAAACACGCGGCTTTACAGATGAATTTTCTCGATACACCACAGGGTCCTAAACAAATTATACAAAAAAACGTACGGGTAGAAATGACGTGTTACGATTGGTGTGCTTATCAGGAGGAAGATTTACTATTTACTATGTAAAAACCGTTAAACTCTACATATCAGTAAATAAAAGTGGTTAACGTAACATGTATGCAGAATTATATGCATGTTTAATTGATAAGTACAGTGTGCAACCCACTAAAAACGTATATTATCAATATTAATAATTGTTTGAAATCATTTTAACTATATATTAATACATTATAAAGTGAAGGTTACGTGATGCGGATGAACACAATTACTATAGAGGACATCTATCAGGAGATATTAGATGGAAAAAGAAATAGATTTCCACGAAATACTTGGAATTTAGATGAAAACAATGAAATGGCTAAAAGAGTAACAAGGTATTTAGTAACAAACATTTTAAATTGGAACGAAGAAGAGATAAAACAGAATTGGAATAACTCATTAATTGCAAAGTATCGATTACGTGGCGTATTGAAGCATAAATATGACAATAGTCCATATGCGATGATTAATGATGCATATCCAAATCAATTTAAAGAATGGGAATTTAGAATGACGCCGTTAAATTTTTGGACGAAAGAAAAGGCATTACAATTATTAAAATGGATAATTGAAGAAGAGGAAAAATTATCGCCTCAAAAACTTTTGCAAATTTATGGGCAAAAATGGTTAAATGAACGGCGACTAAGTGCACCTTTAAGGGTGCTCTGGCATGGAAGCCCGTATGCAATGATTAATGATTTATATCCAAATCGATTTAAAGAATGGGAATTTACTAAGGCTCCTAATAAATTTTGGACGAAAGAAACAGCGTTACAAGCACTGAAATGGACAATTGAAGAAAAAAAATTAAATACAGATCAGTTGAAGAATATATACGAAAATAAATGGTTAACTCAATCAGGATTGAGAGGAGCCTGTCAATTATATTGGAATGATAGTCCATATGCAATGATTAATGATTTATATCCGAATCAATTTAAAGAATGGGAATTTAAGATGACACCTAATGGTTTTTGGACGAGAGAGAAAGCACTAGATGCATTACAGTGGACAATTGAGGAAAAAGAAAAGCTGACAGATAATCAATTATTACAGCAATACACAATGAAGTGGCTAAAAAGGAATAGACTATGGACACCAGTAGTAAGATACTGGAATGGAAGTCCATACGCAATGATTAATGATTTATATCCAAATAAATATTTAAAAAGCTCATTCAGAGGATATATAACTAAATCTTAATATAATTAAACGTAATTTAGTTGACATGAAAACTCAAATAATAAAGGATTCTTTTGTAAAGTTTTCTAAATGAGACTATATTCTAGAAAGCATCGTAAGGAGATACACAAATGAGATCCTTTAAAGGAAAACACCCAAATATGATTTAAATAAAAAAAGAACCCTAAAAAACAGGTTCTTTTTACTATTCTTGAAGGTAAACTTTTGAATATTTATTTACTTTCATTTTCCCTAAAACTGTAACTTCCGACCAAATATACTAATGCTCTCTAAATACGAAAAAAGTATACATTCAAAATACTGCAAATAAAGAGGTAAAAACAATGAACAAAAACCGAAATATTCCAGTTCGACAGTGCTACAATCTATTTAGTCCGCCAACCCCCTAATAATGACAAGTTTTTCACCCTAATTTTTTATGATATCAACATTGATTTAAAGTAGTTTATGTAATATGAATGAGTGGGATTTTTAGGGGAGAAGATGAGTTTATGTTTATAAATTAACAAAATTTTCAAAAATGAAACATCCACATGTTAATATTTGTTATATGATGAAATCAAGTCATATGTAAGATGGTTTCCCCGTTACGAGTAATGAGATAGTTTGATTCACCTTTTATACATTATCTGAAAAAGAACTTGTAGTGATTTCTACAAGTTCTTTTTGCTTTTTTTATTGTATTTAGGGTAGAAACTTTTAAATATAGCAGAAACAATAATAAAGCATTTATCTCTAGTTTGCTAATTTAAATTTTGCAATACAATTAATGCAGTAGAAGCTACGAAGGAATATGATATTAAAAGTTCTTCATTTTATAAACTTGCTAAACAAAACAGTATGAAGAAGAAAAAAAGGGGAAACCTAATGAATAATTAATGATGATTCAGGGGTGGGACAAATGGAACATAAAACAAAAGTAACAATTGGGGATTACGTTCAATTTCCATATCGTAAAAATTTTAATTTACAATTAACGGGATATGTAGTAAGTATTCTACAGCATACAATTGTTGTAGAGATTACAGCGATAATGGGAGTTGAAGTATATGATGTTAGGCAAGTAGTAAAACATGGTTGTTATAATAAAGTGGTTCATAAGCAAATAAATAGTAATGTTTCATAAAAAGTGCTCCTAGATAAATCTCGGAAAATTATATTTCATTACAACTATAAATTCATCAAAAAACAGTAAATTATATTCCGATTCTAATGCTGATTAATAAGTAATAATGCACCATTCTTCTCTATTTACCTATTCTTATATTTTTTATAATTTATTATGATATAGATATTGATTAAAAGCATTTTATACAAATGAATAATTGGTATTTTTAGGGATAAAGGAACCTAATGCATAGTTTGCTTTCTTAATTAACATAATTTTCAAATATTAAAACTCCACATGTTAGGATTTGGTATATAATTAAAGCAACCCGTAGTTAGAGTGTTTGCTCCGATTCAAATTATGAGATAGTTTGTTTCAACTTTTTACATTATCTAAAAAAGAACTTGTAGGGATTCCTACAAGTTCTTTTTGTTCTTCTTATTGTATTAGAAAAAAAAGCTTTAAATATAGCAGAAATAATAATGAAGTGCTTATTTCTCGTTTGCTAATTAAAAGTTTGTATTTTAACAGGTTTTATTAATAAACATATTTTATATTATAGAATATATGATTCAACAGTTGAAAAATAAAGAAAAAGAGAAGAACCACCAATATTTTTCCCTTTTTCCTGTGATTAGGGTTTCTATATTAATGAATATAGAAGATTATAAACTGTTGGATGCAACAGTTTACACTTAAAATTATAGCAAGAGTAACAGGTCATTTTTATGCAATATTGCATATTTCTAAATTTGTTTCTGTACTTCAATCAAGGATGAAGATAAAAAATAATTGTTTTTTGTATAAGGAATTCTACATATCTTGCTTTCGTCTAGTTTTCTTCGGTCGTATCATCTCTTCTATCACGGATTGCCCACAATTCTTCATGAGTGTATGCTTTTGAATTACCATTTAACTCGTAATCTACATATTTTTCAATTTCCTCGGGGTTCATTAGACCAAAAGCGACACCCTTAAATTCTTCAAGAAACTTATTCATTTTTACTACAATAAATTTATTAATTCTCTTATCAAATAAGTCTAATTCATTATATTCAAAATGGTCGTAATCATACCCAAAATGAAGTAACTTCATAGTTATATTGGATTTAATTCTATTTAGCTCATTAATCACAATTTCTTGTTCAACCTCAGAAAATAATTCTGCAGTTTGAAAGATATTTTTTAAACTAGGAGCTATGTTTGGTTTATTATCGAATATTAATGAACTAAAAGTCCTTATTAATTTATAACAGCTTATTTTTAAATGAAAATTAAGGGTATAAAAAGGTTTTATTTTAAAATAAGAATACTCTTTATTATAACTTAAGATTTGTATATTATTTTTTGAAAATGTCGATTAAATTTTGGTATTAACGACTCTATAAAATTGGTTTCTAAAACCTTATATGCACTTTCTTTTGTTATATATCCTTTAATTTTTAATATCTCAATTGTTTTAAAATCATGCCTGCGCTGTAACCAATTTACCATTTTCCTTGTTACAATAAAATCCTGATTTTTATTGAGTTCTTCGTATTTAATCATTTTAGCCAAAAATTCTTTTCTGTCATTTAAATATTTTTTTATCGTTCCAGCATCTATTATATTAACTTTCCCGTTAATATAATTATCATATGAATTCTTTAATTTTTTTCCTGTTTCCAAGTATTCCTGTTCTATTTTGTGAGGGATGAGTATCTCATACATTTCTAATTCTTTTTCCCAATTGTTAACAATGCCTTCAATACCAGGGAACATGAAAATTAAATTCTGCAATTTATATTTTTGATTTGCACTTCTCATTACTTCTTTCTTAGATACCCCTGAAGGATATTCTAAAGAAGAAAAATCATTAATACATGAACTACCAACATTTATTCTTCTTCCATTAAATTTATTTTTTATATGAAAAACTAATTTATTATTTTTTTGTTTACATAGTGAGCAAATTTTTCTTTCCTTTTCATTTTCAATAATTGCATATGGATCAACGTCTCCAATCCACTCGTTCCTACATATGTTAATAACATTACCTAGCATTTCATTTAATAATAATATTTCTTTCCGCTGAAGGGTTTCAAATACCTTATCAATTTCTCTAGCATTACTATTTAAATGGATTTTTGCCAATTTATATAAGATTGGGAATTTTTCTTTTGGATGCTGACTGTAAATTAATAATGCTCTATTATTTCGGTTTACAAATAAGTCCCTCGCGGTTTTGGAAATGACTATTTTTTCTGAAATCGGCAATAATATCAATCTCCCTTTATATGTAATTTCATTATTATTTTACCATATGTAATCTTTAATTCAAAATCTCTACTAACATATATAAAGATACAGTAAATAATTTTTAAAATTATCCCAGAAAGTGCAAATTTCCGAACATGTTTAAAGATTAAAGTGAAAATGAGTTTTACAAAACATACAAAATGTTAAACTCATGAAACCCAGTGATATTAGTATGTGCGCATGCCATCACTAGGCTCTAATATGAATATTTAATGGTCAGTTTTACAAATAATAAATATTCATTAACTTAGTTTTACTTTTTATAATTATAAAGTTTTTAAACGGGATCCCTGGCTTTTTCTCCATTATGTATATTTGATATCTGTTACATGATTAATTTTATATATAGTACATTATCATGTTGGTTCCTAAATCTTAATTCATTACAGACCATATCGTAGTAATGAATATAACCCACTTCGGAATATACCTTGTTCTGTTTTTGGTATGAAATACTTACTTGCTTATTTTCAGCCATTGCACAACACACAATATCATTTATAAGATCTAGTTTTTGTTCATCTAAAATAGGCATCGGTACTTCGTTTTGTTTTTCATACATTTCATTTAATCCTTCAAATTGTTCTTTTATGGCTGAAAATGGAACCCATCGAACCATCATACCTCTATCAATCATAATCTGTATTCCTCCTTAGGCTTTATGTCCACCTATTTTTCCGTTTCTTTCCCTTTGTGTAGCCCCTTTAACATAGCTAATGCCTCTCATAATTGAATTTTTACCATGTTTATGCCGTATACTATCCATTGTTTTGGCTAATTTCCTTTTAGTATCTTTTTGAGAAGTATCTTCAAACAATGACATTTGAATTGCATCATCCCTGGTCAAATTTTTTAAAGTAATATGTATTTGGCGCACCGGATGTCCAGAGTGAAACCTTTTTAATAGTTGCAATGAAGCCTCATAAACATCTTCTGTTAAACATGTCGGTTGATCTAATGTAATTGCTCGTTTAAATCCTCCGCCGATGTATTTGCTATAACCTATAGCAAGCTCAATAGTACGACAGCATTTATCCATAGAGCGTAAACGAAAACAAGTTTCTTCAATTTGTTCTAGAAGAAGTAATTTTAATTTATTTGGGCTAAAACAATCCTCTAACAAGATTTGCCCTTTGGTTATAGAGGTGCTTTTAGGGAATGTATTTATTTGCAATCCGACTCTCATCTATACCATAGGAAAAGCGATATAACTCTTCACCTTTTACTTTGCCAAACCGTTTTATCAGATGCTCTTTAGGCGTTTTTGCAACATCCTTCAAGGAAAATAGCCCCATGCTGTACAATGCCTCTTCCGTAGCCTTTCCGATTCCCCATACTTTGCGAAGGGGCTTAACTTCCCATAACTTTTTCGAAACATCTTCGTATGACCACATTGCAATTCTAGAATTTGAATGTTTACTTTCCACATCTAAAGCAACCTTTGAAAGAAATAGGTTAGGTGCAATTCCAATAGATGCAGTTATACCCGTTGTATCATATATTTCCTTTTGAATTCTTTTAGCAATTACAATTGGATCACGCCCGAATAGATGCGCTGTTTGTTGCATATCTAGAAAACACTCATCTATTGAGTAAACGTGTAGATCTTCAAGCGCTACATATTTTGTATAAATTCCCGTAATTTGATTTGAAATTTCAACGAAACTTCTCATTGTTGCATTTACAATAATTATGTTCGGATCTTTGGGAATTTCATATAATCTTGTTGCCGTAGAAATGCCCATTTTTTTAAGTTCGGGAGTGGCAGCAAGCACTATTGATCCTTTTCTATTTACATCCCCAACGACAGCTAATTTTACTTTTAAAGGATCTAATCCTCTCATTACACATGCACAACTGGCAAAAAATGAACAAAGGTCTATGCAGAAAATCATCCGATTCATACATTTCGAGTAATCAAAC
>NZ_CP012104.1 GCF_001182785.1 Bacillus thuringiensis
AGCAGCAAGAAAGGCAACAAATCACAAGTTAGTCATAACGATCAGCATCAAATTAACAATCATCAAGTATTTGAAGTTAATGCGGTTCGGATTAAAGATAATAAAGCTAATTCGATAGCAAGAAAAAATGATGATGCCACTAGCGGTCCTTATGGGAGTTATTGCTGTTATCTCCCTGCTAGTATCACAATTCATATTCGCAGGTATTTGCGCCGTTATCGGCTTCTTTTGCTATAAAAATATTAAAGTACCAGTAGGTGTTATGTGTCCTTCTTGTAAGAGACAGCAGCCGTTATTGTTCAAACAAAAAGAGATACAGTGTTTAAAATGTAAAAGTACTCTTATAATCAAGTAAAAAGGCATTCGGATTGAATGTCTTCTCTTTTATCCTTTTTTAAAATTTCACGTACTATATCTGATTGATAAAACCAAATCCAGAAATAGCGCTATTGTAACAGTCCCCTAACATAATAAAAACCCCCTAAATAGGAGGTTCACTAAGTTCATATATAAGTAGTCCAAATAATCTATGGTTTAACAAGACAACCCTGGGACACTTTGGTTTTAATATTAATTTTATCGTTTAAGAAGACAACGGTGGGACATTTTATAATTGTTTTAATAGTCGACCTACAACTGACTTTGAGAATCCTGTTATTTCGGCTAATTTCCGCATCGATGCTTTCGGGTTAGCCTCTTTAATTGCTTTCAATACCTCTAGCTTGTCCTCTTTCTTCTCTTGTTCTGCTAATAAATATTCTTCTCTTGTTACTGACCCACGCTTTATACGCTTCCTTTCCGTATCACGTCGTTGCTTCTCTACTTTATCGATTAAAGTACTCATTTTTTCTTTTTCATCTTGTGTGAAATTGATATTTAGCTTCCTGATTACTGTATCATTACGCATAGGCTTAACTATGTTACTTGGTAAACCGAAACGCTTATAGCCATTCTTCGCAAACTCATCAAAGAAAATCATAGCGTCCTTATACGCATTCTTCGCCGTGCGCTCCACTTCTTTCTTTGGTTGTGGATCAGCAAGCTTCGCATTCAATTGAAACGTCATTTCTAACGTTGCTGCTTGGTTTTTAACGATTAACGCTGTTGTGAATGAATAAATGTATGTTAAATCGTTCCGATTCTCTATAACGCCGTTTCTAAACTCTACAATCATTTCTAAATCAGCTTTACGCTTCGTATTTAAACTGTATAAGTCCATTACCCCTTTACGTGCTGGTAACGTCGTTAAAGTACCTTTACGCTTCGTTTTGCGCTTTTTCTCTAGTGGTGGTACATATTCATATAGTTCTTGTAACGAATACTCTCTTTCTGTCCATAAATCCACTGTAATTTGTTGACCGGTTTTACCATGAGTGCTATAAGGTAAACGAAATACCCGAGATAAGTCTGAACACGAACCGTCAGCGCCTAACGGCATAAGCATTTTTACAAAGTGATTCGTTATGTATTTGTGTTAAATATGCCATTTGCGGAGCAGCGCCACCACTTATACTATAAACTAATTGCACTCCACGACCGTTCATAATGATATTTGGGCATGGTAGCGAACCGCTGAATACAAAATCGTGCAGTTGTTTTATTACATACTCTTTTGAGAGTCCTATTTTATAAAAGTCCAAGTCTACGCCTATGTTTCTTATTTGCTTCAAATCAGCCGTTTTACGACTTCCGTGTTCAAATGCATTAAGAGATAGATAGACGTCTTTTAAACCTCGTTCTGAAGCTTTTAACAAGTGTTTTAAGTCGCGAAGACCATACCAAATTTGTTTATGTTGCTCGTTGCTTAAATCAATTGTAACAACATACCCTGATTTTTTCCGTTCTGATAAGTAACATTCATACCAGGAATCAATGAACGTTTCCCCTTGCGGCTTCCGAATTGCCACTGACATACAAATAGCCTCCTTATACAAATAAAAGGAAGCTACACAAGAATATATTACACTTTACCTGTCTAATAGTTTTTGATATTATATAGACAGAAGTTAATAAACACCAAGAAATTTCTTGTGTAACTATTTGAAGGATCCATTCTCAAACTTTGGTCGGGGAGAGAATGGGTCCTTTCGTCTTTATTCCGTTTTTTTCTACAATTATTGTAACGCAAGATTCATATACTTACAAGGACAGACGACAAGCCTAGCGCTTGTCTTTTTTTATTTTTATAGCAGGTAAACACTTGTTATTACAGAATTGATAAGCAATATGTTAAATTGACAAAAACAAAATGATATGTTTTCATTTTGTTATCATTACAACTACATAAAAAATAACGTATAAATTACATCACGTTAATATTAACGTTAACATTAAATTAACATAAAAAAATAATGGAGGTGCCTAAATGGCCTACAAATTAGCGTTTGTGCAGAACAAAGGTGGCGTTTTGAAGACTTCTATGGCTGTAAAATACAGCTGGATTGTTCGCTAAACAAGGGAAAAAAGTATTGATTGTTGACGCTGACGAACAAGGAAACGTGTTACTATCATTTGGTAAAAATCCGGATGAATACAAACTAACATTGTATGATGTTCTTGTTGATTATGTATCACCAAAAGCAGCAATCATTAATGTTTATGAAAATATTGATGTACTGCCGTCTAATACCGATATGGGTTTTTTAGATTTTGACATTTTACCCCATCAAGATAAGTATATTAATCCATTCCTTTTATTAAAGGTTGCTCTAATGTCTATCGAAGAACATTATGATGTTATTATTTTTGATAGTCCGCCTAGTTCCGGATTAATTCAAAGTAACGTTATTTGCTGTACGGACAATATCATGATTCCTTTCCAACCAGAAAGATATAATGTTAGATCTTTAATTAAGTTGATCGATGTACTTAAAGGTTTCCGCGAACAAAACAATCCCGATCTGAAAATTGTAGGTGTAGCATCTACACTTGTACAAAAAAAACACGGTTTTACATCAAAGTGTTATGCAAGATGCAAAAGAATTTTGCGAATCAGAAGATGTACACTATTTCGATACGTTTATACCTAAGACTATTCAATTTGCTAATGCAATCGCTAATGAAGAATTGCCGTTAACTTTAGCAAAGAAAAATAATGAATTTGCCTTGTATTATAAAAATCTATTTAAGGAGCTGAATGAAGTTGAATCGCAAAATGTCTAATCTTTTCCCTGGTAGTGCTACAAGAACTACTGAAGACATTAATAAATCAGAAATACAACATCCAGAAAACAATAACGAAACATTAACAAAACAAAATGATAATGTTAACAATAACGTTAATGAAACGTTAAAAGAACAAGTTAACATTAATATAGAGAATGATGATATCTTAGGTTTTCTAAAAGAGGAACAAGAGAAGAAAGTTGTGGGATTCCATTTAGATAAAGATGTAAGACAAGCCTTCCAAAAGGTATTAGGTAAGAAGCCGCAACGTGGGGCACAATCAGAGCTTGCGAATAGAATTTTCCGTGACTTCTTTGAAAAAAGAGGATTACTATAAACTCTACATTTTGTAGGGTTTATTTTTTTTATTATTAAAACGTTTTAAATACATTAATGTTAACGTTATGTTGTTTTAATATTAATGTTAAAAATATATTAAAAACATTTTTATAAAACAATGAAAACCGCCCAATAGGACGGCTTTCATTGTTTATTTCTTAATATACTCGTAATACCATTTACCTTCAGGTCTAGTATCCATCCACCAAGTAATTTTATCTAATTCAGGATTCGGCAACACTTCCGTTTGCAAGTATGCTGTACCGGTTAATGGATCAGAAATAACTTGTCCTTTAGTACCACGCTCGGCCATAGCATTTAATACTTCCGGAACCAATGAAACGCCAAATCCACCAGACTTAACATATTGATATCCGCCATTAGAAATAGGTTGCTCGTTTCCTATAAACCAAGATAAAGGTTTATTTCCGATTAAAGAATTTAAATCAACCTTCCCGACTCCATCGAGCCATCCTCCTGTTTCCCCGTCCGCGTATTGCCAAATATCGCAAGGGTATTTAGGTCTAGGTCCACCATAACGAGGAATCCACAGGAAATCAGCTTTCACATTGCTTAATCCATATTTGTTATACATGTGGTGACTTACATAAAAACCAACTTTCCACCCTTTAGACTTACAACGATCAATGAAGGCTTGAGATGCTTCCGCTATCTTTTGCTCTCCACATGATTTCAATGTATCATCTTCAGTATCTAAAACTAAGAATTTAGCATTAGGACTAACACGAGCCATAAAATCATCTGCTTCTTTAATCGCATCATTTACACTTACAAAACAACCATATGCGTAAGCTGCATGGGGAATATTTCGTTTCTCTAATTCTTTTACATATCCGTTATAATATTGATCTATCATATTAGAACCGTATTGCACACGGCAAATACATAAATCTAATTGTGGTCCGAGTACATCCCATTTTATTGAACCTGCATTCCATTTAGAAATATCGATAATTTGTCCCATTATTTATCGTCCCCTTCAAAAAGTTTTTGTTTAATTTCTGTTACATCTTTAGAAATAGACCCGAAAGCTTTCGCTTGCTCTTCAATGACTTGTTGGTTCTTTTGGATTACTAATTGATATTGTTCTTCACGTTGCTCATTCTTTTTTTGCGTAGTAAAAAGCATCCATACGAATAATGCTGCGAATGCTCCTTGTTGAATAACTGAATTGAAAATTGCATCTTCCATTATTACCATCTCCTTTTTAGATAAAATAAAAAGAGCAGCTTATAACTGCTCTGTAGTTACTGGTGGTTCTTCAGTTGTTGGTTGCTCTGGTTCTGTTACAGGTGGTTGTTCCGGCTCTTTTGGTTCTTCTTTTACTGGGACAACTTGCTTCACATCGATTCTCGAGAAGATGTAGTCTCCGATTACAACTGTTACCGTATTATTGTTATTCAACTGCTCGTTTAGGAAAATCGGATCATAATCATTTGTGATAATCTCAATCTCTTTTCCTCCGTTTGTATGAACTTTTAACTTTGTAGTTCCTTCCGCAGTAGGTAGGTTAATAGGTAAAATACGTTTCACATCAATTCGTTGAATGATAAAATCACCGATAAGAACGGTGATTAAGTCTTTATCATTTAATTTGTCATTTAACACCTGTGCATTGTAATTTTCAATTTGTACCGTGTTTTTTAATCCGCCTTGCGTATGGATTTCAATTGTTTGCATGTTCAACCATCTCCTTTTGTAGTTTTTCAGTGTATTTAATATTACATTTATCGAAAATACCTTTCTGCTCAGCCCCTACGATCGGTTTATCAACTGTAAGTGTTACATTCATAATAATTGGCGTATTACCAACTAGCTTTTTTATCAATGCTTCTGTCGCTTTATTCATTAGAAAGTTCCTCCCGTCCGGCTCTGTATGAAGAGACGTGAAATAACGTTAGCATTAACACGACCTAACTTGTCTGGTGTGATAGTGATAACGTGCCATTTGTTTCGTTCGATTTTACCTGAATTATCCTTAGATAAATAAGGTTCTAAATTCACATTTTCTGCTGATGTGGAAGTGACAGGCACTTCATTACCATCAACTCTAATAGTTGCCCTGCTTGGACGTTCAGATAATTTATAAATACCGTGTTGAATATCATGAATGTGGTCCGGTAAAGTGATTGTATGTGTATGGTTCGGTATATTAATTTCATGTGTGTGATGCGGTATGCTAATTTGATGCGTATGATCTGGAATAGAAACTGAATGCGTATGTGCCGGTATAGTTACACTGTGAGAATGCGCAGGTATATTTACTTGGTGTTTATGAGACGGAATGGAAGTTGTATGCGAATGATTTCCATCCGCTGTATAAGTCCATAAATCCATTTCCGCCCCCGTAGGTAGCGCTGAACCAATAGCACCTCCACCATCATCAATTGCCGATATATAGTTTCTATACTCCATTCCACCCGTATTATCTCCAATCGTTGACTGGAATCCGAACATCATATGACGATGATTACCACCATTGCTAGATGACGCTACAGAACCACCACCAGCTTCACTTGTGAATGTTCCGCCACCACCAGAACTAGAAGTTTGTGTGCTGCCACCACCGCTACTAGAAGTTTGTGTAGATCCACCGCCACTAGAAGTAGAGTTCACAACTCCACCACCAGAACTTGTTGAGTTAACGACAGCGCCGCCGGCAGATGTAGATTCTACAATAGACCCACCGCCTCTTGTAGCCTTAGAATAAGCGCGAAACTCTTCAATTTCAAAAGTTAAATCTAGTGTGTTTATATTCTTTAAATCGTCAGGAATAAAGAATTTAATGACAGCTGGATTTTCTGGATCGCAATTATCGTTATAACTATATGCAATCATTGTGGTACAACCTTGAGAATATACTTCGTTGATTTGCTGTCTCTTTTCTATGTCGGCGTAAGTTGTTCCTATGTCTGTAGCTCTATTTTCTAGCGTCAGCTTAACCGCAAGAGGATTTCCATCTGCATCATCTTTTGAATGATTCATAACTCGCAAATCCACCGATATTCCTAATTCTTCATCATAAAGACGAACTAACTTTCCAGTTTCGTACTTTTCTATTTTGTATGGATCAATTAACTCGTAATCTATCGCGTCTATTTCATAAGTAACTTTTGGTACGCAATTCCTCATAAGCATCATTCTTGCGGAATCATAAAGTGACTGAGCGTCTTCGAATCGTCTATCAACCCAAATGTAATCTAATCCGCCATATAACTCTCTGATAAAGCCAGGAGCGTCTGTATAAGGGACACCACCATTCACGTCTTTTATAGTGAGTTGGTTTACACCTTCTCCGTATCCAAGGGGATAAATTCTTGTCATTACGTTTTTAGCATCTACAGTCCGTTTAATGCCTTTCATGGTTTTCTTATATCGAAGTTCTCCTGTAACTTCAGCAGAATAACGAACTATGTTTAACGTCCAAGGATAAGATGAGTCGTCCCATGTCCATTGGTATTTTTCATCAAATGGCTGCGGGATACTATACAAAGGACCAAGTAAAGTAGATTCATTTTCCCATGCATAATGAAAATACCTGACAAAATCACATTGTCCTAGTTTCCAATGTTTAATGTTTTGTTTGCTCAATAAGTACTCAATGTTCTCTCGTGTCGTCAAATTAACTCTTTGATGATAACCAAAAAGCACGCTATCCATTAGAGTGGATAAAACGTGCTCGCATTTATAAGATATAATTTTGTTTTCTGCATCTCGTTCTTCTATACTATCCATAATACGGAACATGCCGATGCGTTTACCGTTATCGT
Source organism: Bacillus thuringiensis (assembly GCF_001182785.1). Taxonomy (NCBI): domain Bacteria; kingdom Bacillati; phylum Bacillota; class Bacilli; order Caryophanales; family Bacillaceae; genus Bacillus; species Bacillus thuringiensis. The sequence continues at coordinate 7,296 of NZ_CP012104.1, forward strand.
AAATCTCTACATAATCAAACGTTTCAATTTCTTCTCGCTTAAGATCAGTGAATGGCAATGAAAAACCCGCCGTCCAAAGTTCATTGAGTGGCGGGTTGTAACTTATTTTATATGCATTCTCAAGATATGCCTTGAGCTGCATTTGTTTGTTGTAGAGTTTTAGCAATGTATCACCTCAATTGTTACTAATAAAATGCATTCCATTTCGTTCCATCATAACCTTCATGTTTTTTTGTGGATGCATTATAGCGGACGGCCCCAGCAACTTCTGGAACTTCCACCCCACCTTGAAACATCGATCCAGCTAATTCTAAAAGACCAAAGCGAACTCCAGCATCATCAACAATTTGTAATGAAGATGTTTTAGAACCTACTGCGATCCCTGCTCCATTAACACCTGGCTTAACAAGCTTTAATCTACCATCATTAACTTGGAAAATAGTCTTAGCTATGATCGTATCACCTGTCTGTGGTTGAAGTTGATTCACATATGCATAATTCATTTCCACATTTCCGGCTAACAAATCATTATCACTGCGAATTTCTAATGTATCTTTTTTGCTACCTGATCTAATTCTTACACCGGACACACCAGAATTAACTAACTTCAGTAGGTTCCCTACAAACTCTGACAATCCCGAAGTATATTTATTTGCTTTAATATTACCGTTACGTTTTCCATCATCACTCAGTATAGCTACAGTATCAGCAGCGCTATCAATTCTTACACGTACTCCAGATACGCCTTCTTCAACTAATTTAATTTCCTTACTATCTACATAAGACGCTTTTGTTTTGGACATATAGTATTTATTACCTTTGTTCAGAACGATGTCATTTACGTTCACTATATCGCCGTCCATATTATTCGAAATAAAACCAGTTAATTTTTTTATGTCATCACTCTCAGAAAGACCGATGTGCCATCTTTTTAATTGATTCATAGCTGCATAGAATATTTTATAGTGAGTACCGATTTTTAAAATACAAGAACGATATAAATAATAATTGTCCCATTTTCCACTTTCTGCCGGAGTAGGCTTTAAAATCGATTCTAATTCGAAGTAAGTTGGTGAAATAGATACACCATGGAGCAATTCCTTTCGATCATTTTCAAGTGGTAATGAACTGTCTCCGGCAGCAAGTAATAACTCATAATTGCTCCCTTCCTGAATGACATCAAGATGCCAAGCTCTATACGATTTACTACCTGTCTTAATGGTTACATTTTGTAATGGTCCCCAAGCAAATCCAGTCTCTGATTCTGTATATTTAATTTCGAAATTGCCTGTAACATACCACATTTTATATCTAAATCCATCGTGCACAATCGCTGGAGAAAGCGCCATATCCCAACCATTTAGGGTATACATAACTTCCCTGGCACTCCAAGTGATTCCATCTGTTGTCGTCTTACGTAAGATTTGATCTATAACTCCATTTTTATTAAATCGATACCAACATTCTAATTTCCCATTTACAAATAATAAATGAGTATCACTCATGTGATATTTGTCAGTGATTTCTTCAGCTGTAGGTTGGTCTATCGGATTTAATAAACCTTTAGGATCCGTCCAACTAATCCCATCGTTTGATACAGATATACTAGGATTTTCATATTTATCATTTGAGAACGGATAAGGAGTATGTGCCATCCAATATTTCCAACCATTCCAACCATTTTCGAAGTACACGACTTTAGGGTGTGTTGTTTGATTATATCCATCGTATGTTGCAATAATTAAAGGGTTGTCCGCATTAGCGACGTACTTTAAACGATCTGATAAATTCTCTGTTTTTGTTTGTTCTTTATCTAAACGTGCTTTTAATGAAGAAGAAGTGTCTCCTTTTACATCCGTACGAGCTTGAGCTGCTTCAACAGATGAATCGCCGTTTACAACGATAGTATCTAATTGTTTTTGTACGGATTCAGCTTTATTTACAGCAGAATTAGCAGTGCTACCAGCACTACTAGCTATATTAATAGCGTTACTGGATTTACTTTCAGCATTGTAAGATCTCTTTAACGCTTCATTTGCATTATCGATTCCCATATTAATTTTGTAATAACTCTCGCCGATTTTTTCTGTACCTTGTAACTTAGGTGCATCAGCCATTTACGTCACCACCTTATATATATTTAGCGCGGTATTTGAATGCAATGTTTATATTGAGGTTTGAACCGCCTATTGGTATTGCATTAGCGCCTGGCATTAATTCTAATTTTTCTAAGTTTCCTTGCATTTTGAACAAAAAATTCTGACCATCTTTCATTACTGCATATCGCTCTGCATCAATTAAAAACGTTGAATTTGTAAAAGATCCTAAAGAAAAACGCTCACTTTTTAAAGTGAACGTTAAGTCATTGGCGCTACCACTTATTTCAATTACAGGTCGTACAACTTGAGGGCCATAATTATCCAAGTTCAAAGTTTGAGCGGTAGTAATTGTATAAGATGTCTTTTTATAACTAATAGGAATATCAGACATCCATGGAATCATATCTTCCCACTTTATATCATTGGTACTTTCAAGAATTGAATAAGCATGTGGATCATACGCCACTAATGGTAATGTGAAAAACCTGTTTTTTATTAAATCACTTATAGGTAACGCACCACTATACCTTGCGTTGTAATAGCGATCTGGTCTATCGCCTACAACAAGTTTAAAGGTGCGAGGTTTTCCGTATGAATCGATAAGTATCTTTTTTAATTCATCCGTTTTCATTAATGCTTCATGGTAAGATGACTGCGGAATAAGGACGATAGGAAAACTAAATTCCCTTTTCTCTAAATAAGCTCCGAAATCTATTTCTCCATGTCTACCTGGAATGACAACTCCTGAATCTCTAGTAGCAGGGATAGCTGGGTCTACATAATCTTTTAATACGTGTATTCCTAATTGTTCTGCTGGGATTCCATCTAATACAATCAAATTATGCCAACCCCTCTCGCTCTAGATTTTTGTAACTGATCCAATTGTTGAGCTATTTTGTTTATGTCACTTTCTTGCCTTACATTCATTTCGTTAACATTTATATTGAAACCACCTGAAGCGGTATTTTGTCCGTTTGAAGAATTATTCGCTGCTCTATCGATATATCGTTTCGATAAATCGTGAGGAATAATTTGTGTGCCACGAGGTAGATTCATAATTTCATCGCCACGTTCATTGACGCGTGTTAAACCTCCACCAAAGAAAGGTGTTCCATTTGCGTTTCCCGGTAGATGAACTCTCCCTCCAGTAGCAGCGCTAACAACTCCATCGACAGTACTAACAACCATTTGTTTAGCTGTAGGATTCCAACCATCCCACCAACGTTTCACTCTATCCCAATGAGTTAAAATGTTACCTGTGCTTGTATCTACTTGACTTTCTAAATCTTTATAAGAACCTTTTAAACGGTCAACACCTTGACTCTTGATTTCATTCGCCTTATCAACTACTCCATCTCGTTGTCTTTTCGCATCTGCAATCATTTTATCCGCTTGTTCACTTGTGATAGACCCCATTTCATCACGGCCTTTTGTGATAATCCGAATTTTTTCGTCATATTCAGACTGCGCTTTCTTTACAGTTTCAGAACGTTGTTTCTCCATCTTTTGAATAGCATCAGAAGCCATTTCAGCATTCATACGACTCTTTGAGTCTTTTAAGTTCTGAAGTATTACTTCTTGCTCCGTTTTGTTAGCAGAAAGAGATTTAACAGCTTCACTTTGGTAGTTACTTTGCAATTGCATTAATTGATTAAATTCGTCAGTGGTTAATTGTCGTTTTTGCTCTTTAGCTGTATTCAAAATCCCGACAATCTGGTTTTGGGTATCTTGAGCCTTTTGTTTTTGTTGTTCATAATAACCATTCATTTTTTCTAAGATGCTTGCTTTCTCTTGGTCTGTAATAGTACCCATTGCTGCGAACATTTCTGTTGTTTTTGTAACAGCGTCATTCTTTTGTTTGTCGTACCCTGCAATGATTTGATTCTTCATCTCATCGAATTGCCCGACAATCTTAGGCATGTTCTCTTCATTGATTGCCGTTTGGTTCGCATACATGTTTGTTAATTCAGTCCCTGTCTTTTGGGAAAGTTCCATAAAAGCGCCTACAGCTTTTTGTGTACCTTGAGATATTTTATCTACACTGGCAATAGTTCCATTAGCAGCTAAATTAACACGATCTTTGAATAAGTCAACAGCCGGAACAGCTTCCTGAGTCATAGCTTTATAGATTCCATATCCAGCAGCACCGATAGCAGCGGCACCAATTAACCAAGGAGCAGCAGCGATAACCGCACCGCCAAGGGCAGTACCTAATCCGCCCATCCCCAAAGCAGCGGCACCAGAAGCACCTTGAATAGCAGTAGTTGCAGCAGCGCCAGCACGAGCAGCAGTTGCAAAACTACCAATTTTACCAACCAATCCACCAATAACTCCGCCCATTCTTCCTAATATAGAAAGAGCAGGGCCAGCAGCTAAAGCGATACCACCAATTGCTATTACTGTTTTTTGAGCTTCAGGAGATAAGCCAGCGAACCATTCAGTAACAGATTTAACAGCAGAAGAAACAGCAGGGAGAACATCCATAGCGATATCTAATAGCATTTTCCCAAGTGGCTCTAAAGCAACTTGAGCTTCACGTAATGTTTTTTGCCATTTAACAGATAGAGTCTCATCTTGAGCCTTTCGCATTCTATCCATTGCGCCAGCAACATCTTTAATACCGCCATTTATGTTACCTAGCGCAAACATTGTAGGTGCTTCGAGATCTTCCCATTTCGTCCCGAACATTTTCACGCCAATTTGGTTAACCTTTACACGATCATCCATTTTTTCTAAGTCACCCATTACAGATTGGAAGACATCTTTTACATTCTTTTTGCCAGATTTAAAGGATTCCCAAACTTCTTGGGTACCTTTAGATAAACCTGCCATCGTTTCTTCGAGAGAACCATCTTTAAGGCGAATTTGAAACTCTTTCATTACATCATTTACATAGTCAAGGTTATACGCGCCCTCTTGAGCGCCTTTAGCGATAGTATTAAAGTACTCTTCAGCAGAGTAACCCATTGTCGCAAATAACGGAGCGTACTCAGCAACGTTATCAAATAATTCGTTTGAAAAGTTCATACCTTGCTGTGCACCTGCTGCGAATAAGTCCATAGCTTCTTTTGAAGAAACGCCAAAGTTAACCATTAACTGGTTGGCGCCACGAGTAACTTCGGACAGATCGGAATCGAAAGTTTGAGCTAATAACATAGCATCTTTTGTTGTTTCTTCTAATTCTTTGCCTGTTCCTATATCTCGCATATTCTGTTTAACTTTCACAAGAGCTTCTGCAGCTTCGTCAACATTTTCACCGAATCCATCTTTCCATACATTTTTTACAGATTCGTTCATTTTCTTCGCTTCTTGTGCCGTTAGACCTAATCCTTTTTGGATTTTAGCTTGTGAATTATCGAAATCAATTGCTGTTTTAATACCCATAGCAGATACAGCAGCTAAAGGAGTAGTAACGCCGACAGTTAATTTATCACCAATGGCTCCAATTTTACTGAAAGCTTGTTCAATTTTACCGCCTGTTTGTTCTGCTGTTTGTTGAAAACTTCTTAACTGTGCTTCAGCTTGTCCGTTATTTACGGTTATATCAACGCCAATTTGTTCATGACCAGCCATTATAAACTCACCTGCCCGCCGAACTGAGCAAATAACTTATCTTTATCTGCCGCTTGTTTGATTACTTTAAGTTGTGATTTTCTATTTTCGAATGGGAACTCTTTGAATGGTTTCTTGCCACGATTCATGTTGTACATTGCATTCGTTACAACTGCTCTCATTCGTAACATATCGTTTTCTTTTTTCTGTAAATCATAAATGACAAGAGTGAAGAACTCTCTTTCGGTCATATTCCAAAACACTTCTGGTTCTATGCCGAATTCAAGAATTGCCATTGAAAAGTCACGCTCGTCATTATCTACTTTTTTTCGGTGTCTTCTTTGCTTTCTGAGGACTTATAAACCTCAATAAGTCTTTTGTATTCTTTTAACTGTTCTTCATTCATAAAAGCAGCAGAAAGAGCTTCTAACACTGATTCAAAAAGCTTGATGATTCCACATTCTTCATCATTTACCGCTTCTTCAATAATGTCACAAGCTCTTTCTTTTGATACCTTTTGCCCACCGCCGCGCAATAAAGCCCAAACTACTGCTGCGAATTGATATTCATCAACTACATTTCCATTTACACACATTAAAGAATAGTAACGTTGCACATTCATGCTGTACTCTTTTTCTAACTGCAATCGCATATATCGAGATAGTCGCAAATTATAAATATCCCCATCTACTATTAATTGAGTAGAGGGGATGAATTTTTGGGTACTCATGATTAAGATCCAGATGGTGGCGTTGGCACATAAGTACGACTAACTTGTGGGCCTGTACCAGTTAGGGATAATGAATATCCAGCTAAATCATCAATTGGAGCTTCTTCACTTAACTCAGTTGGAATAGCGATTCCGACTTTCTCTTTCATGCGACCTAAATCTAATTCGGATACACCGACAGGCGTTCCGTTTTCATATGCAGCTTCTAGAATGTCATATGCGGCATCACTAGCTGGTAAAGCTCCAGATACATCAACACTCCATTCTTTTTGCCCTTGAATGTACTCTTTGTAATCGTTGTATTCTTTAGGTTTCCAATCAGTAACACCCATTTTATTCATGATTTCTTCCATGTTTTGAATTCCACCAATTTTAGTGGAAACATCGATAGTGTCTGCGGTACGATTCATTGTATGTTCTTTTTGACCGCCAATCGCTAAAACTTTGCCAGTGCTTAAATCGAAAATACGAACGATTTTCTTTACACCTAAGTAAGACGAAATTTTAATTTTTAAATCTTCTCCTGCCAAATCACTTCACTCCTTCAATGTAGAATTGATATGTTAAACGGACTGTTCTAAATCCACTCTCTGGATCACGTATAACGCCTGAATCATCCGTTTTCTGATTCGAGCATGTTAAGTTATTAGAAAGGACTAAGTCCTCTTCTAGAGCCTGTATAATCTTTGCTCTGATATCGTATAAACGCCCATTTGTTGGTTGTTCATCGACAATATAAAAAACGACAAGAGGTTTATCGCCAAATGTCGTTTTAGATGCATTGTTTTCAATTGTAGGTATTTCAAAGGTTACGAAAGGAAACTCAATATCTCCTGTCTCATCCTCGTTATAATCAAATGAAGCTTCCACTCCATGTTGTTTTAATCTTTGAACTAAAGCAATATGGAAAGGTGTAAGCGTATCTCTAGTGTTAGCCATCGTATCTCAACGCCTTTCCTATTTCTCTTGCAAATTCACTCTTACCCTTTGTTACTGCTCTTGTGAAGAAATAACTACCAGGGATAAATCGTGTTCTTTTTACACGTTTAAATGATTTAGAGCGTTTGTCATAAAATATCTGTCCAGCTCTAACCATATGACCATAGTTAACATGGACTGTATATTCAGCTAATGATTGGACGCTACCTCTAATTGTGCCACCTGATGAAACGGTGGGCTTCTTTTCGATTTTGCGTCTCATATCACCAGTATCAACATTCGCTTCTGCTTTCGCTTGGGATTGAATGTCTGTAGTTGTATTATCAACGGTATCTTTCACCCGTTGTTTCATTTGGTTATTGTATCTACCTATACTTGCTGCAAGTTGTCCAAATCCACTAACATCAATTCGAATTGACATTTTGACCAACAACCTTTTTGCAAATGAATAAGAATACTTTCTTGTAATCTCGTTTTTCGAGAATTTCATACTTTTGATTCTCTACTTTGAGAATACGGGCATTAAAAGACTGTGGATCTCTACACAATACTTTTACATTAGTCTTTGTATAAGAAGCTCCATACACTTGAGTTTCTTGTAATGAAAATGGTGTTAGCAAGCTATCAAATATGCCGATAGACTTTTCAACTGGAATTTTGTCATTCATTTCATTAGTGATATATTCATGAATAAAATACTCAACCTTAGTATCGTATCTCAAAAGAACTTCACTCCGCTTCGACCAGTTCCGGTTGCATCTTCAGTTCCTTGCGTTAATCCCTTTTTAAAGTTCTCTAATTGCTCTGTATACGGTTCTAGTAAGTTAGTAATATAAGAAGTTGATATTACGTCTACCGCTTCGCTAGAAGCACCCTCAGAACCTCTACGGTTATAAGAAGAAATAACTACTTCAACTGCAATTGATTCTAGAACTTTAGGAAATGTAATCACCCCTACACGCAACGATATAACGTCACGTATAGAAGTAATCAATTCATTTAATAAATCATCCTGGGCTGTATCTGTAATCCCTAAACGAATCTTAATTCGTTGTAACATGATTAAATATAAGTAACGTCTTTAAACTCTGCGAACGTAAGCAGATATTTATACGTTTCTTCATTTTCTGTTACGAATACGCCATTTTCATCAGCCCAAAGACCACCGAAATAGTTTGTAGCAACATAAGTGAATGGTTTAGGTGCAATCACCTTATATACTGTAGGTTCTGTAGCTTTTTTAGCTGCCATTTATATTCCTCCTTTATTAAGGTTGTGTTGGAGCTACTGGCTCAACAATACCTGTGATACTACTAATAACTGCTCCAGCATAACTATTTTTAAGTTCTAATGAGTATTCACCAACAATCATTCGTTTTTCAGAGTCACCACTTTGAGGAAGTGGTTTAGCTACCATTTTACGCAACGGGCGAAGTTTAACTTGATTTAAATCGACAATTGATAAAGCACCATCAGGCATATGACGATTTAATACGATATTTCCACGTCCGTAACGAGTGTGGATCACATCAGCAGTTAAACCGAGGATATTTCCGCCACCTTGCAACGCTGGAATCATTACACCTTTGTCAACTTTGAACAATTTATCAATGAATTCCGCAACAGCAGATCCGCATTGAACTAACTTGTCGCCACCAGCACCCTTTTCCCAGCAAAGACGGAAAGCTTTGATTAAATCCTCAGCGGAAAGTTTACCGTCTTTTGGAGTAAACTTGTTTTTGGCATTAATTAAGTTGATAAGACCATTCATTTGACGAGGTGTAGCACCTGATTCGTCCGCTTTCGTCCCTTGTAATACGTACCATTCTAAGTCAACTTTACTTTCAATCATACGGTCGTTAATTTCCGAAGCCATTTCTCCACCAGGCACGCCAGGAACTTTCACAGCATCTAATGAACCAGATACTTCAGCAGTACGTTGGAAAATTTGTTGGTTATTTTTGATCAGTTCACGAGTTGTTTTATTTGCTCCTGTAGCCTCTGCACCTTCCAATTGAGGTCCTTTGCGGTTCGAGTCAAGAGCGGCTTCTCTCCAAGAGATTTCCATACTTGTTGCATCGGCAGTTAAACCATTTTGTAATAGTAATGTAGTAAATGGTGTATCCATTGGTGAAGCGTAAGCAATAGCTTCAGACAGGTCAATTTTCTCTACGGAAAGTAAATCAGCAGTTTTTTTCATATATTATCGACTCCTTATTGTTTGGTCATTTGTTTTTGAATAATGGCTAAGCTACTTGTATTACCTATTTCATTTGTTTTAGGCAATGTTAAGTCAGCGCCCTTCGCATAGTTGTTAGCAAAGCGCTCATCAACACTCTTTTGTACACGATCTGCAACTAATGATTCAGCGTATTCGTTGAACTTAGTTACATTTTTAAGTGTGTTATCTAGTGAAGTTGGATCTACGCAGAAGGTAAGAGCAAAGTCAGCGTCAATACCTAATTTATCTGCTTGTTTAGCAACTTCTGTTTCGATTGTTTTACGAGTATTTTCAGCTTTCATCTTTTCGATTTCAGCTTTCATACCTTCCATTTCAATTTGCTCAGGTGTCTTTTCTGTACGTTTTGCAATCTCTTTTTGAATGAGTTCAGGGACCGTATTAGTTCGGTATGATTCAACACCCTTAGAAACACCGCTATCAACACGAGATTGAAGGATTTTTTGAGCGTCAACATTTGTATCTAAGAATCTTTGAAAATGATCCAACGTGAATTCTGGTTCGCCACCCGCTGAAGTAGGTTCAGGTTCTCCCCCACCGTTTGGTTCCGGATCACTAAAATGTTGTAAACCTTTTACTCGTAATCTATATTGTGTTTCCTGTTCTTTCTTAAACATGTGTATTTCCTCCTATCGCCCCATTGAGTACAAGCCCCAATAGTTCGGTATTAGTAGCGACAGTTTAATGTCTTAACGCATTTGGACAATAAAAAAACAACCTTATTAGGCTGCTTTAACATACGTGCTTTCCCACTTCTTATAAGTCATATCAGGAACACGTTCATATCCTCTATTTATGTTCATCGCTCTGTATTCAATCTTAGAAGTAGCACTAATTGTCGTTGTTCTGCAATGCGGATGAAACGGGGGATAGTTCTTACCGACAATCGCTTTATCAAGATCATATACTTTACCATCTTGAGCTTCACATATCTTTGACGTCACGGTATCTAATGTTGCTAGGATGCGGTATTGCTTAATATTATCTCGTTTATATGCATCTTGAGTAGCGTGTTCAGTGATAAAAGCACTCTCTGTTCTTGCTAAACGTTCTGCTTCATGCCATTTAACATCAAAATTATTATGGAGTTGTTTTGTCACTTCCTTATAACTTGTACCAGTAGATAGCATCTTAGGTAGTTCGTCTTGTAAAAACAACGTTAGCTTCTTTGTGTCGGTCCATACTCTATCAGAGAAGTTCTGATTCTTTACCCACTTCTTATATAACGTAGCTCGCAATACTTCTTCACTAACAGCATGATAAGTACCAGTCATTCCGTAATACATAGCATTGTCATACAGGTTACGATAATATGTTTCCTGGTAAGTAAGTGATAACTTGTCTTTTAGTATTTCTTCTTCCATCGCTCCCATTTCATAGAGCTTGTACATGATATTAACCATAAGGCCATCTAATCTCTGTAACTTATAGAAGCTGTAACGTATCTCTGTAAAGTTATTAAGCTGCGGATACCTTGCAATGAGTTCCTGATAGTTGGAATATAAGTCTTTTCTTTCGCTTACACTCATTTCCTGCATCAGCTTATAATACTCAATTACATTGTTCTTACCGTATTTGTCGTAATAGTCCTGGATAAGTAGTTCTATTTCACTTAACTTATCATGAAAGAATGCCTGATACAGTAATAAGCCGTCATCAACGTGTTTGTCCGCTACCTTTATTATCTGTTGCTTTCTCTTTGTCCAATACTTCTCCTGTTTGCTCTGCATCATTTGGGTTCACCTGCCCGAAATCACCGAAACTGTTCATTTCATTCATCTTTTCTTCACGTTCTCTCTGTTTCTGTTCCATTTCTGCATCTACATCATCGATAGCAGGGATCATACCAAGAACAGTACGTTCAGATAAGATTGTTGTTAGTTTCGTTAATGTATCAGCTAAGTACCCTAAATCAACTGGTAATGTACGAGTAAAGTCAGCGTATATGTTTGAACTTACAATGCTATTCATACCTTGTTTGATACGCATATAAGCAACGATACCTTCAAACATGTCACGCAATCCTTTTTCGAACCATGATTCAGTTAGATTTGCTTTAAACTCAAGAGCAATCAACTTCCATTTGCGAGCTTCACCAGATTCATTACCACCCGCGAAAGCCTCATCGTTTACGTCGACCGATTTAGAGAAACGGAATATGTTCTTTTCAAGTAATCCCACGAAATACTCAAAGAATTCTTTTGGCATCATCTTAGTTAAGAACTCTGCTTTCCCTTCAGGATTTCGTATATTAAGAATCCCTGTCTCTTTCTTAAATAACTCTTTAGCATCATCTGGTTCCATATCAACGCCAGTGATCAGCATATAAGCTAAACGAAATTGTTCTACTTCATCAGCGCCGGAAGAAATCATTCTATCGTAAGCATCATTAAGATCTTCGACAGTTTCAAAGTCACTATGCATTTCTTGGTTGTTTCTAAATTCGAATACAGGGACAACACCAAGTAAATTAATTATGCCACCAGCAATATCAAATCCTATCATTCCGTTTACTTCACTTGCTGCAGAATGATATTCAAGGATTAAATCTTTTGTATAAAGTGTAAGTATCTGCGTGTGTCCTTTTTCTGTATAATCCTCAGATAAGACAATAGCAGCTTCTTTATGTCCTAATACATAAGCGTCCCATGAGTTGACATTCTTTAGACTAGCAACAGTTTCTACTACACTTGGAATCAATTGCGTTTGTATATCTAATAAACGATAAGAAACACCGCATGCAGCTTGCTGAGTGCCTGTTTCAATATCTTTTAGGAATACATCTTGGTTATATAAATATTCTTTTACCCATTCTCTTTCATTCTCAGATACTTCTTCTTCAATCTGATAAGAAATAGGGTTACCAAATACATATCCAACCTTCTGATCTACGATTAAATTAAAGAAACTATTGTGTATTTTGTTCCAAACCTTAATTAAATCACTATCAGGCTTTTCCCTATTATCAATAGCATTCTTTTCAGTGGTATATTGTTTGTATTTACGTAATCTTTCGTTTCTAATATCGATAAAGTCCTTAATGAACTCATTTGGGTCAAATGCACGGTTTCTTATCTTATACAGATGCTTCTTTTCTTGCATTGTAGTAAGTTTAATTCCGTTGTTATTCGCATATAACTCACTTCGCAATTCCTCACCTCCTAAATATTAAGTACTTTAACGCCTGATTTAACAAGGAACCTCTCTAATGAGTAACGCCATGCATCCATAAGATGGTTAAAATCATCAATAGGAGTATTAAGACGCTTCCCTGTCTTTTTATCAGTATCATAAATGTAATTGTTTATCTCTTTTATGAACTCTACACAAGAAGGATGTATCACAATCTTGAATCCTTGAATGAACTGAATACCATTGTTAATGGAGTCTTTACCTTTACGTGCTCCTTCAATTCTTCTTATTCCAAGTGATTCAAGTTCATCAATACTCTTTGGTTCAGCTGAATCAGCAGTAATACGTTCTTTCGTGTATCCTTTTTTCTCAATCATTGCAGCTATCTTCTTATTACTCATACCTTTTTGACTGTGTTCATCGAATACATAAATAGTTTCATTCTTTAAATCAACTAAAGAACAAGTCAATGCAGTTGGATCGTTCGTATAACCAAAGTCGAGACCAAAAGCACTTTGTACATCTTTTCGTTGTCTTATCTCATCAATATCAAAGTCTCGTACTTGGAAGTTTTCATATACAAGACCATCAGCAACGCCCCATTCGCCATCACAAACGATTCTTGCACGTCTTGGGTTCTTAGTATATAAACTCTCATAACGTGCTCTATCCTGTTCATCTAGCCACTCATTGCATTTATAAGTAGTAGTAAAGGCGAACGTGTCATAAGCTTGTGTAGCTTCATCAAAGAAATAAGATTTAAGCCAATGGTTTTCACTCCAAGGGTTAAAAGTAACTGTGATTTGTTTAAAGAAGTCAGGAGCATCAAAAGAACCACGAATAGATTCAACAACTGTTTCAAACTTATGTTGGTCTTCTATTTCGTAAGCTTCCTCAAACCAAGCCCAGCACAAATTACCCACATCAACAGTAATAGATGTTATTTTCAATGGATCATCTAATCCTCGAAACAATATCTTCTGTCCAGTAGGTTTATATGTTATCTCTGGCATTGACTCATTGAACTTAAATTGGTCTTTTACTCCCAATCTGTTAATGGCCCATTTTAAATCAGTGTAACAAGATTGCTTTAATGTATTGGAGTATCTACGAACCACTAGGAGATTAGCCCAGGGGTACTGCATGATTCGTTTAACGAAGTTTAATACAGTTGTTTTAGACTTCTTAGAACCACGAGAACCTTTGCAAACTCTATAGAAGTTCTTGCAATGCCAGAAACGATTGTATCCACCGCCAATAAGTTCTTTAGTACTAATAACGTTATACATCGTCATCATCCTGTGGCACATCGTCAATAATCTGTACTCTCAACACATCTTTATCTTCTTTGTTTATATCAGCTTTTAACTTATCTATCTGAGCATTCATCAGATTCAATTTAGCACGTCTTTCATCATCTATATTAGCTAATTTATCGAAGTCTCTAATAAGAGAAGACAACGTGCTCATAGCTCTTGATTGAGCATTCATAAATGTAGCGTGACGATCCCAAGCAAATTGGAATTCGTATTCTTCCTCTGTAGGAACCTGTATGAACCCTTTTTCTTTATCTGGGAGAACATCGAATTTAGATTTCTTGAGCTCTTTAATCATTTCATTTTTACTTTCAACAAACATTAACCGTTGCGCCCTAATAATAGCTGTATATTGAATCGTAATGTTTTCCCATAACATATCAATCGGATTCTTCTCCATAATCTCAGCAGCTAAGTCAGCGACATCTTCAGGAAAGTGTTTACGGAAGAAACCATGTGTTACTGCATTATCATTTCCTTTTGGTGGACCATAACCAACGGCATTCTTATTACCCCATTTAGGTTTCTTATTACCTGAATTACCCACCGCATTCTTATTATTAATGGGTGCGCCTGTCTTCTTTTGTGTGCGTACTTTTTCATTGTTTGTATGCACACCTTTTCTGTCCCATTTATATCTGGTCTTCCATGACTTAACAGTGTTTACACTAACATCATGTTTCTCAGCTATATCCTTATACTTCATACCTTGCATGTAATCTTCTTGAGCTAACTCGTGTTTTTGTTTCACTTCACATCACCCACCACCTTCTATATAATAGGAAGTAATTTGTTTAACTCCTCCTTATGCTAAATGCTCTATAAAATAAAAAAGCAGCGGATTCGCTACTTTAAAGTAAATGATCTAATCGTCTATTTTTTATACCTTCTTTACCAGTAACAGCATGAATCAAATCTACATGTTTCACTGTTCTTTTATGCGTTTTTGGTATACGTAGGTACTTTCTCATCTCTTGTATTTCTTTAATAGTATCAATACTTATGCGGAATGAAGAGGCTAAGAAATGCGGGTTATATCCATTATCTAAATACGAGATAACATCATAAAACACAGCCTTCCCACCAACCATTTTTATTAAATCTTTGCGTAACTTCTCTCTTTTAAGGGCATCCGTTTTTTGTTGTTCTTCATTTTGCTTACGAATTGAGCCTTGAATAGTATCAAATCTTTTATATATGTCGCAGTATTCTTGAATATACTCATTATATAAATCGGGATATTCTTCTTGCACCTCTTTATTAAATACTGGCTTATATTTCAATACCATTTCCATTTCTAGCAAAGAACGTTTTATTGAACTGTCCTCAAGTATATATGCTACTTTGTCGAACAAATAACAGAAATCATGTGTATTTGTCTCTCCGTTAAAATGAGCATTTATGCGCCTTCTCAAATCTACAGCTTGCCCTACATAAATAACACGACCGTTTTTATCACTTAGCAAGTATACTCCACTTTGATGTGTTTTAATGTTATTACGTAACGCTTTTATACTAATAAAATGCAATTCCCCCATACCTTTCCCCTCCTACATAATCCCCTTTTCTTTTGCTCTCTCATAAAGAACTGTACGACTTACCCCAGTAACTTCACATATCTTCTTCACTGTGTATCCGTTCTCTTCACGATTAGCAAGCAGCTCTAAAGCATGCTCCATTTTAGGGTTTTTATCACCGTATTTTTTAGGTCTTCCCTTATATACACCACGTTGTTTAGCAAGGTCTATTCCTTCTCTTTGGCGCATCTTAAGTAAGTCCCTTTCTAACTGGTTAACACCAGCCATCACAGTGAGCAGGAAAGTACTGTATGGATTATCACTCGTAGTATCTAGCCATGTATCCTTTATTGATTTAATTGAAGCACCTTTACTCTTGATGATCTCAATGAGTTCAAATAAATCCTTTGTACTACGACTAATACGAGTTAAATCGGTAACTACAATCGTGTCACCTTCTTTTAAATTATCGAGCATTAATTGAAGTTCTTCTCTGTTTGTTGTTGCTCCACTTGTTTTCTCTTCATACACATGATCACATCCATAATCATTTAGCTGCTTCAATTGCCTAGCTAAATTTTGTTCTTGTGTAGAAACACGAGCATAACCAATTATCATGATATCTTCCCCTTTGTCCGTTAACGTGTTCGGAAATTAACTATAAGTACATAATACCATTTATTTTCCGTACATGTAAACAGGACGTTGAAAAGTATGATAAATTCGTTTACTCATTTATGTCCGTATAGGGTAGACCTTATCAGGACGTCACTCTCGTTCGTTATGTTCGTTTGTTTTGTTAGAAATCAACAGATACAATATTATCTGAACTTAACAACGTTACTCTCCAATTTTCTCCGTCGTAATAATGAAGTTTAATAAAACGAGATGAATTAAGTATTTGTAACACTTCGATTTCTTCCATATCGGTGTACAGAGCTTGTTTTCTATTATCCTTCAAAAAAACAGTAATATCTGTCATGTTATTACCTCATCCCCTAACAAGTCGTCCTAGCTCTAATAAGCATCGGCTTACGATTCAATACCTGCGATTTCAGTAGTGAAACGACCTCTCGGAAGATTGGGCATAATATAAACTCTACATATATCAACATCAACCTTCACCCCTTCCATTTCAACTCTATTTTTATATCTTCAGGCTTTGATTTTTCTTTTATAATTGCGAATAGAGCTAATGATAAATAATCACTATGACCTTCAGTAACATACACATCATTCACATACAGCTCATACATCCCCTCACCCCTTATCTTTCCTTAACAACAAACAAGACGCCACCCAGATCACGGCAGCGCCTACGATAATTGATATTGGTTTAATCATTTACTTCCCATACATCGTGTTTGATTATCTACAAGCTTTTGTATTGATTTCGCTAATTCTTTTGCGCTTAATTCTGTCTTGATAACTGGATTAAAATTAATTACATGCATTGGTTTATTTTCAAAACGTCCCATAACCTTTTCTAACTTCTCTAGTGCATTCGCGCATTCATTAGCTATAGTAGTTAATTCTTTTATGCTCTCGTCTGCTTCACGTGTATCGACTTCAATACTACATGCATGCACATTACCTTTTTGAATAGATTCCAATTTGTCTAATAGTTCAAAATAACTACCGTTTACATCAATCGTACCTTTGCATGGCCCGACTGTTAAAGCGCCTAATGGATCTTTCTCGGACCATTGTCTACTCGCTTCCTGCATTATGTATCCTAATTGATGTAAATTGTTTGCAATAAATTGTTGTACCGAATCCATTGTCCATCATCCTCCTAACCAAATGTCCATTTTGTTCAAATTCACGTTTAATATGTAATTTCTATATAACAACGAAAAAAGCACCCGTTATGGATGCGCTTTTCTTTGTTACTGATATTTAGCTTTGTTAACATGTAACTCTTCAGCAATTGCTTCGTACGTCTTATCTAAAAGTAACAGTACTGAGATAGTTTTTTCAACCTTTACCACTTTCCTTAAATCTTCAGTAGTAAAAGAGTCTCTTAAAGCTTCTCTCTTTTCTAAACCGTACATTGCTCTCAAATCATTTGCAGTCATATCAAACAATGTATCATATACTAAATTTGTAAACGCAGCATATTGAACACCGTTTTTAAGTTCACCTTTATAAAATTCTTGGATAGCGTCAGTAAGTTGCCTTCTGTCTCGTTTACTAATTTCTCGTTCAATAGCCCACTTTTTTTGTTCTTCGTCAGATACCTCTTCAACGTTAAGTAAATAGTGTCTAACTACTTTCGCTACTTCTGAATCAGTAAGAAGCATACCGATACGTAGTAATCCTCTTCTATTTATCAAAGTCAGTGAGGGAGCTGTTTTTAGGTTAGGTTCAAGTTGAACCTGACCTTTAAAATCCTTTAAGGGCTGGCCTTTTAGTACTCTAAATTCGCCGTACTCATTAAATTCAGAACGGTTACGCTTAATTACAGAATTAATTGTTTCAAATGGAACTTCATAATAATCCGCAGCCATTTGAATAGTTACTTCAAAGTTATCTGTTAAAAATGCCACTTCTTTAACTTTTTCTAGCACTTCTTCGCGATACACATGTTGATCGCGCATTGTACGACTTTCAATAAGTACTAGCATATTGTCCTCAGTAAACTCTGCTTCTAATTGTTTGTTTTTAGACATATGAAATCTCTCCCTTCCATCTAAATTATCTAATATAAGGAAGTCCTTTCATATCTATAAAATTCGACATATTATTACACAAAAAGCCATCACCGAAGTGACAGCTTCCAAGGGGATGGGAGAAAAGAGAGAAAACAAATGGCATAAGTTTCTCTTAGAGCAAGGCTGACTACTCTCAACCTTCTCCAAGCCACCGCATCATGTAATTTTTTAGCTCTTATTAGCTACGCGCTTTACGTTCGGTGGCTGGGAGAAGACTAGGAATCTTCTCGTTTATACTCCGTAGAGTCGGTCAATACTTCGGCTGTCGCATGGCCTTCGCAAACCGCTTTTTTTGTTACATTTCGTCCCGTGACAGATGATATATATTGTCGAATATAAAGGGAATCAATCTTTATATTCACATCAAGACGGTATTACCTTTTTCCACCGCCTTACTACAACCAATATAGGGGATGTATCGTGAAAAGGGGATTAAACACGATAGGATGTATATTGGCTGTAGTAAAGAGGTGACTAGTCTCTTTACACCCTGTTTTATCCAAATAGTAAAAATCGTGAGTAATTACTATAGGTGATAATTCAAGTTACGTATTACAACAAGAATAGCAAGTATTGCTCACTCAACCATGAGCAACCACCCCCATTCCATTTTCAAAACCAACATATTAAAAGAAAATAGACTTATATTTATTATCAACCCAGAGGACGCATTCCGAGCTGATTAATAAATACAATAGAAACAGCATGACGAATGCGAGTTATCTCACACCCGCCACACTGGAATATGTCATTGTTAATCTTTTAAGGGAATCTTACCACCCTCACCACGGATTCCTACCGCCCCTGCCCGCCCTTTCGCCGGTACACGTTAAGGAGTGCTAACCCTCTCGTAATGAGGTTGTATCTATAATTTACCGTTATTTTCATTTGCAAAAACTCCCCAAAAAATATGTTATTTCTCTGCGTTTTCTCTGCCATTTTTAAATAATTCCTAGTGTAGTAGCAATCAGTTTAATTGCGCTTTTCTTCTTCTCATAAAAGTATGAGTTCTTCATCATCAGTTCGTTTTGTACGAATGAGTCTTTAACTGGTTTATTATCCAAGAA
Organism: Bacillus thuringiensis; assembly: GCF_001182785.1. Classification (NCBI taxonomy): domain Bacteria; kingdom Bacillati; phylum Bacillota; class Bacilli; order Caryophanales; family Bacillaceae; genus Bacillus; species Bacillus thuringiensis. The sequence goes on from NZ_CP012104.1 coordinate 26,601, forward strand.
CTTCATAGTAATGATATTTCTTTCATCTTCATCCAGGATGTTATGTAATGCCTTTTCAATTTGTTGTACCTTCATCCTACTTGTAACCCTTGAATCACGTAATTCAGGGAATAAACTGATTCCTTCTTGTTCCACTTCATTACTAAACCGCATTTTAAGTGCTCTGTATTCCTTTAATACGCTTACTACTTCCTTTTGTACTTTCTTATCATCTACAGCCGGTAATAAAGTTAATTGTCTCTCCATGAAGGAATCCCCCTATTTCTGAATTTGTCTTTTTAACATCACGTAAGGTACGTGAAATTTTACTATCTCATTATTGAATAAGGGAACGATGACTACAATACAGCCCCCACCACACTGTTAGTCATTGTTCCACTATCCATCAAGCTGTTAATTCGTCGATATACCTCAGGTAATCAACTGGCGCTCGGTCTGTGTGATTAACTAAGTATCCATAAACATCAAAGTCTGCTCTCGGTATAGACTTCTTCCCTTTAGGTTGATGAGACATCCTAACATAAGACTGAATAACAGATAATGGAACTAAGAATACTGATTGATCGTTCGTAAACTCTATAAGGAAGAAACAAATCGCTCCCATATTCTCTGCTTTCTCTAAGTAATCCAATTGATGATGCGCGATGTTCTTCAAATCAAATCGTCCAGCGTTCTTTGTAGACTTTGCTTCAAATGCTATAGCTCGTCCTTTATACACACCATCATAGTCTACTGTACTTTTAGACTCGTAATAACCATCTTTCACACGACCATAAGCAACCTTTAGTACTTTGACAGGAGTCGGACGCTTGTTTATAAGCGCCACCCCTCCACGTCCATACATTTCATTCGTTTAATTGATAAGCTTTTCAAAATGCATCCCTCTGTTTCCTAGACCCATGTTTCTTCCTCCATTACTTTATAATTCCAGCTTGTACAAAAATGCTTTTCCAAGCTTTATTTACTTGATGTTTCTCCACTGCTTTTGCACGACGAGCAATCGCTTTTCTTGTTTTCCGCTTCTTTAAATTAGCCATTCCCCTAACCTCACTTTCTATTAAAAGGATTATTTTATTAAGAAATCTTTTTACAACCTTTTGGTTTTCCGCTTTCATCTAATCGAATTGTCATTCCGCCATACCCCTGATATCCAGCGCCCTCGGACTTGTGCAAGTATTCGCAACCTGTTTCCTTATCAACAAAAACTTTTATATATTCCGTACTATTTGATTTATCCGCATTTGTTGGTGGTTCTTCTTTCTCACAACCGACTGCTAAAATAAGTAATAGTAGCATTAATAGTTTCTTCATTTCCCTCTACCCCCTACTAGCGATGTGTTTGAACAGGTTTGTTTTCATATTCCATCAATTCATAAATCTGCGTAAGAGTTAAATCTTTGCCATTTATTTTTATTACTGTTTCATATTCTTCTTTAGTCATTTTTTCTTCCTCCCCTGAATAAAACTCAATATTCCGTTAATACTGTAGACAACCCATTAAGTTACTTTCTCCTAGTTCCCCCTTGGAGAACCAGCCGAGCAGTTAGCTTTTGCTAGCTGCTCTTTTAATATTCTGTTGAAGCTATAACACATGGTTTTGTAATGTTATTTTGTTTTATCGCCCATTCGAACGATCTTAAAACAACCAGCTCCCCACCTCTATGCATCATTGTTTGACACTGTTGTTGCTCCTCATAAGGTAAATCATCAACGTTAATATGCATCGTTTCTTGCAAACTAGCTTCTCCTTCGAAGTATTCATTTAAATCTTCATCATCAATACCACATTCTTCTTTGTAATATTCCTTTGCTTGTTCTTCAGTTTCAGCACAAACCCAATCAATATCATTCATTTTAAAAACTTTCATATCCATTCCTCTTTTCTACAAAATGAAATTTTTGTTTAGTTTTCGATATCTTCTAATGAAGCTAACACTTCAGATGCTTTATTAAACACCGATTCATCAGTAACTGGTACGAATAACGGAATCCCTTCTCCTACAAACATCCCAAACACAAAAGATGAATCTTCATTATCTATAACTAGGTAAACCGGCATTTCAAATCCATAGATAACATGTGTAATTTGAAGTGTTCCGTCTGGTTTGTTCTCTTGTTCTGATACATCAATTACATCTATCTTTGAAACTTTATATTTCTCACCTTCTAAAACAACTACTGCATCTGTAAAATTATCTGCATATATACTCAATTTTTATCTCCTTTTCTAATAAAATAGCGTTTTTGTATTAATCCTTAGTAGTTCTAAATAAGCAGAATAAGATAATTAATGCCCACCAACTATTTGTTAAGTAAAAAATAAATCCGGCTAACGTTAAAACACCTAAATTAACAAATGCTACTGCTGTATATTTGTTCACTCTTCATTCTCCCTTTCTCTCAAATAACGATTTTGTTTTAATCTTCAACTCTTGAAATAGCAATAATATCATCTGTATTTATTGCGCAAGGAAGATACGAATTATTTTCTAACTCGAATAACATAATAAATTTATCATCATTCAAATGATCCATAATTGAAGCAAAGCTTTCCTGGCTATACACCAATACCTTTTGATTTGCATCTTTAAGTAGTAAATGTAATTTGCGGTACTTATCCAAATCCAGTGTCCTCCCTTTCGTTTTAAAATAAAGATTTTGTTATGTTTTAACTATCTTTAAAGCCCTTCCGACCTGCCTAATATTAAGAATGGTATACGGCATCTTGTAATTTTTCTTTTCTAGAAATTCTTTCATTTTCTCATAGGTTTCTTCTTCATTCGATACGCCTTGTATATCTATAACAAACTCTTTATTATTTGCCTTTTCCCTAAGAACCACTGACCAGACATCACCTTCACTAACCTTATAGAACCAGTTATCTTGACGATACTCATACCTATTACCCTCCTGCTTATATTTGTAATCTGCATATTCCAAACCGCATTCTGCACAATGAGGACAATACGCTACGTCCATTAACTCCGACATAACGGTGACTACAAATTCCATTTCACACCAACCACATACCAGATGTAGTTTTATCCGTCCATGTACCGCTTCTTTTTTTGTAATTTCAATATCATCATTACTTATATCGGTATTTTCAACCGTGATATGCACTTTTAGATCAGTATAAACCCACTCCATTTTATTAATCTTACTGACAGTCACTTGCTGCCCTTTATACGTATACGTTTTACCTACATACGGTAATTCCTGATTATATGGTCTAATTGTAAGAGTGGTATCAAAGGAGCTCACTACAATCCCCTCCTTTCTACAAAATAAGAATTTTGTTTAGTTTTCTAGACTATCCCTAAGTTGTTTAATCCATTTATTTCGTAAGTTTACACGCTCAAGTTCCTTTTCGTGTTCTTCACGGTGATATTTAATGTTTTTTTCGCACATTGCAATTTTTCTTTCAAGCCATTCTTCAGGACTCAATTTAACTACCGAATCCGGATCACAAAACTTTAAATTACAATCCCATTGAATACTTTCTTCTAGCTGTTTTATAGCGAATTCTTTTAACTCTTTATGTTCAGAAGAAGGAATACTCCAAGCTTTTACTTCATTCAATGTTTTCTCATACCTGGCTTTCATCTCTAATGCTCTTTTTCGTTGTTCATGAGCATTACTGACACTTAATAAGTAGTCGTTCTCAGCTTGTTTTTCCGCTTCTTCTAATGACATATTTCTATAATTTTTTAACTGTTCTTCATCTTGCTTGATGCTTTCTAAATGATAAGAAGTTGGTTTGAGTTCATCTGGTATTGGCGTGTTTAACGGCTCGTCCCTCATTTGAACTAACGCACCAAATGCTCGTGCACATTTCAGAACAAAGTCCTTACCAGAAACCTCTTGACCTTTATAAATATCACTTGTATAACCTGTAGGCATTCTACATCTCTCCCTTTCTATTCAAATAACTATTTTGTTCAAATTATTTCTATAGAATCTATATCTACGTAATCAGAAATCCCTTCGTAATAAGGTGTCTCTGCTGTAACACTTCCATCTTTATGAAGAATACCTGGATACACATTTCCTCTTGAAAAAACCAATCTTAAATGACCCCAATCCTCCCAATAAATATCCTTATTAGCTTTAAAAGTGATTTTTTTGTCCATTTCCATCCCTCTTTCCTACAAAATAACGCTTTTATTTGATATTATTAATTTTTAAAACAAAATGATTAGTATCTTGATAATCTAATATTTCTTGATCCATTGACTCCACTTTTTCTTCAACTAATCTTTGAAAATCATCACCGTTCGCATCTTCAGGTATTTCAACTTCAACAAGAGTTTTATACGTTTTCGTTACTTTCACTTCTACTTGATACTTTTCCATCTTTATCCCTCTCCATTTCTTAACAAAATTCAAATTTTGTCTTACTTTACATCTACACGTGCTTGACTTGCTTCTCGACTAAAACCATCTGGATATCTTTTAGCTAATTTTGCAATATTCATTTGAGCGATATCTTCTAAGGTATATCCCATTTCGTGAGACATGATCGAAATGTAGTACAAGATATCTCCCAGCTCTAAAGCGATTTTATGCGTATTCCCTTCTTCTTCTCCTGGACAATGAGCTGGATCAAATCCATGACCATGAAAAATAGCTTTTTTTACAATATCAGCAACCTCACCAGATTCTCCTGAAAGCCCTAATGCTGCATTTAAAACGCGTCCACCAAAATCCTGATTTGTATTCCATGTACGTAATGCCGCTTCTTGATATTGATCTAATTCACAAATTTGATTGTTGTTCATTACAGCTTGTCCTGCCTTTGATTTACTGATTAATTTTGTTACTCCAAATACACCGTTTTCCATTGTTTTCATTTTCATCTACTCCTTTTAACTAATATTATTCTTAGGTTTTTTCCCTAGCTGATTTGTTTCTTTTTATACTTACGTGGTGGTTTTGTTGCCGCTTCGTACGGATCCATCTTCCTTTTGACCCTTTGATAAAACGCCTTATTACTAATCCCGTTCGATTCTGCTAAAGTAATGTATTCTTCAAACCCCTTTGGCTTCGTCGCTGCATCGTATGGCGTCATACCGTTACGCTTCCGTCTATAGAAGGTGGATTTGCTAATACCGTTTTTCTCAGCCAGTCTAATTAACTTTGTATTCTTTTCGTTACCTTCCCAACTTGTACCGACTGGTGTCGTTATAGCGCGTTCCGAACTCCAATGTAGTTCTTCCATCCTTTGATCTACATACTTCTTACTAACACCGATTTCAGCAGCCTTCGCGTAATCTTTTAAAGTAGGTTTAACGATATTTTTCATTGCTCGTCACCTTCTTTTTCCTTACTGGTTTTGTCGCCGCTTTATGATGTCCCCAACCAAGTTTTCTCCTTTGATGAAAAAGCTTCACTTTTATTCCGTTAGCCTTCGCTAGTTTAAGCCATTTATGATTTTCTCCTTCATATTCATGCTTAATCGTTCCAGGTGGCGCTGTTAAGGCTTCCTCTAGTTCCCATTTATCAGATATATACAGGCGATAATATAATGTTTTTGTGCCTATTCCGTTAGCTGCTGCCCTTGCTCGTTCCTCATCGGTTAGCCAGCGATCTAAAGTCATGTTCTCCCTCCTAATCTAGCGCTAAAAATTCAGCCCTTGTACGATTCGAATGTTTTATCTCAATCTTCTGAATACCCTTACCGTGCTCTTCTATCGCTGCATTCCAAGCTTCAATCTCAGTCTCATTATCAAAGCAATCCATCTTTTGTTTTTCGTCTTGATCGAAGAAATGAACCTCGTATGACGTTATGACGCTTGGTTTTGCTAGGAATCGCTCGGCCGTACTTGTTGCTGCGTAATCGAAACTCCCTACAACATCCTCCAGTGTTAGTTGTTTCATGCTCCTAACCCCATTGGACGAGATTTGATTTTGTTCTTATCCGCCTGATCCATGATTAGTGCCGCAACTTCTAATTGCTGTCTGCCCATCTCTACTGCAATTTCAATGATGTTTTTTCCCTCTTTCCACATTTCTTGAAGCCTGATTACTTCACTTTCATCAAATACAAGGTCCAACTCTTCTAAAGCGATATACATGTTACGACGCGAGTTCTTCATGTACTTCCTCTGCTGCGCTGCTATTGTGTAATTCTCCATTTCCATTTCTGTTCCAAGTCTGGCCATCCCATTTCCCCTCCAGCTGTAATTGATGAATTGCTCTTAATCTCGCCATAACGGCATGACGCTTTTTATCTACTTCTTCAGGTGTTTGATTCGCTGCTTCGCAAATACATGGCCCAAACTGATACATACCCGTTCCAATGTCGTTCTGAATTACTCCTGTTCCGTTACACGCGCACATCTTAATTCCCCCTTAGAATCCTAAATGTTCAATTCGTTTATCTGACGTTTCCTTAAATACGATTGCTTCAGCTTTGTTTAAAATTCGGCTACCTAGCTTCTTATCATATTTTTTGAATATGTCACCGCTTGATAGATTAGTTGTTGTAATAGTGACTTTCCCTTGTCTTCCATTTGTCACTGCATACAGTACACGTTGAATGAAGTTACTCGCTTCGTCCGTTCTGTTCATCGATCCGCTTTCTGCTCCTAAATCATCAAGTACCAGGAAATCAACGCTTGTTAGGAGATCCACACAATACTCTTCCGTATACTTAGAATCTTTGTTATTGAAGGAGTCCTTGATAAGTCGCATTAGTTGTTCAATCTCTACATATAAGCAACTTTTCATTTTCGAATAAGTTAGTTCGTCATTATCCTTCTCACCATCTGAAATTCCATAGAAATAATCTCTTAGTTCTCTCAGAATCGAATAAGCTAAATGACTTTTGCCTGCACCTTGTACACCTACAATAAACACATTTTTAACCTTACCTGCTTTTAGACTCTCTATAATGTCCTCTACAAGCTTCTTGTTCGTTCTAGTCTCTTTACATTCGGTTCTATAATTAGAAAGCGTAGCTTCAAGAATTTCCTCGTTACTAATGATGCTGTGCTTTGTGAGCATGTTGAATTTCTTAGACCTTTTGATTTTTTTGTAATGATTGTTAGCCTGTTCTTTTAACACTCTGTCGTTTTCCTCAACAACACATCGCGGGCAGACAACTTGTCCTTTGAATTCAATCATTTGAATTGGTTTAATGACTTTTTTGTCACCAGTTCCGTAAGAATGTTTCATGCATTTATCAGAATGGAAGTTCACCTTTAAATCCAGGGATTTGGCTACCCGTTGCATTGCTGTTACCGACATTGTTTTTCGCTCCTTTTTCGTTTAAGTAACTTTCGAATTTAGTACCAAATAACGTTTCTGGTCGCAAGTACTGGCTCATGTGCGAGTCGTTTAACCATTGTGCTGCTTTTATATCAATAACTCGGTTGAAATCATCTATAGTAAAACCGTCTTTAAATCTAGCTTTGATTAACGATCTAGTTTTTGCTGTTTTATGTTTAAAAGATTTACCTACTTTTTCATTAAGATAAGAAACGATATTCTCATAAGGAATGGACGACTGATTGTCTTCTTCGTTAGAAGAGGACATAGTATTATTTTGTTTATCAGTATTTGGTTTATTAGTACTTAGTTCTTTAGTACTTAGTAGCAGTGGATTTTCCACTAATGGTTTGTCCACTAGTGGTTTTTCCATTTGTGGATTTTCCACTAGTGGATATTCCCCTTGTGGAACTTCGTATATAATCATTTCCCATCTAGCAATCTTTCCTTTTTCGTTTTTCACAGGATACCTCTTTACATATCCATGTTCCTTTAATTCTTTTATGCCGGATTTCAGGCTATCTAATTTATCTTTTGAATGAGTAGCGACTTCTTCCATATAAAAGACCCAGTCATCAGGGAGTGAAAGGATATATGCTAGAATCCCCTTAGCCTTCCAAGTTAAACGTTCATCACGAAGCCCTGTATTATTAATTGTTGTGTAGTTTTTGTCTTTACTTACTCTAAAAGTTGCCACTTAGTTCACCTTCTTCATCCAACATTCATAAGAGACGTATTCTTCCATTCCGTAGAATTTATAGCCACCTTTGATGTTCTTATTCTCGTTATATACAAAATCTTTTGTTGTTTTATAAACTGCTTTAATTGGTGTTACATAATCAAATCCACGTTTTTCTAACTCGCGTACCGCTTTTATTAACTCAGTTTTTGACCCTCGTTTTACTCGAATCGGTATCATCTACATCTCCCTCTCGCATATCGCAATATCGCCCTTAACGCTTAATATTCTGTAACCTGGATAGCGATCAGGAGTGATGTACTCAATCGCCTTCGTTTTCACTTCTTGTTCATTCTTTGCGCCCTTCCTCACCCACGCCGGAAGGACGACTTTTGATTGATTTTTATCTAACATAGGTTTTCGCTCCTAACTAAGTATTTGAGAGTAATGAATTACTTTTGTTAATCGCTTTGTTTGTCTACAATAAGCGCATTTTTCACATCTATTAGGCTTGTCCACTCCATGTTTTACCGATAAAACACGAGGTAAGTACTCTTCGACTTCATCTAATTCCAGTTGAATGATTTCATCATCGAAGTTAATCACTGCTTTATCAGGATGCTTTTCCTTTGATACCGCTACGATGAATGGTTCTAACCAGTTTTCCCTGCCAGACCACCGTTTTTCCAGCTCGGCATATACAGCCATTTGAATTGTGTATCCGTATGCTTCTACGAATGAGCAATATCCGTATTCGTCTGTCCAAACTTTGTCATATATGGACTTAACTGTCTTTAAATCAACGAATCTTCCATTGATAGGGTTATATACATCCAGTTTCGATTTCCAAGGTGTACCGAATAACTCGGCTGTTATAATGACCTCTTTTTCACCTTCTAGAGCAAACATGCACAATCCATCATCTTTTAGTGTTTCAATCATTAAATCTGCATTTTTATATTGAGAATAAAGCTCTCCACTTCTTGTAAAGAGAGAAGGAGTCTTCTCTTTAAACTGATCAAGTGCTCCTTCTAGCCAAGCATGAACATATGAACCAAGTAACAAGCTCTCATTATGTTCCTCTTGCCATTCACCTTTTAACTTCGCAAGTGCTGCAGCTTCGCATTTCCGAAATGCTTTATATTGACTGACTGACATGTATTGCATATCCGCTTCTTGCGAGTAGTAATTTTCATCATTTAGTTGGAGAAGGTTCATCTTTTACACCCTCTGTTTGTTGGAATTGAGCTTCTAAATTCGATTTAACTGGGCTTGTCTTCTTTGTATCGAAGAAGTCTTCTTTTTTGCCTACACCTTCACGAATTGAAGTGTAAATGCGCCCTAACTTCACGAAGTCGTGTTCTGTAAAAGCATCTATATTCAATTGGAATGAGTCTTCAATCATTTCCTTAGTTACACCAAAGTCTTTTTTAAATGCGTCTAATGCTTTGCGTAGACGGTCTTCTAACGGTTCTTTCTGGCCATTAATTAATGTGTCATTACATTTTTGTACAGCTGCATCAACAATGTCGCCAGGTATAATTCCTAAGATGCAAGCTCGCATTCTTCGTGTCCCCATGTTGGCTGTTAATTCATAAACATCTCGGCTATCAGTTAGCTTATTTGTCTTTCCTTTTGCTGTACGTTCATGTTTAACAGTGAAAATTTTTGTTTGTCTTGTATTTGTTTCAAGGTCCCATGCATAAGCCATCATGGATGACTCTCCATTCTTTTGATCTAACTCAATAATTCCGTAATCAACATTCCCCCAGTTCCGAGCGATTACCTCAGCTAACCGGATAGATGGCCCTTGCACTTTTTGCCCACCTCTTGGATATTGATATACTGCATTTTCAGCAACTAATTTTCTTTCGCATTCTTTCATAATCTTTTCAAATGCAGTGTATGTGTCTCTTGGGAAGTTTTTCGCTACATACATAGCCATTTGTACTTCTTGCGCTTGTCTGCTCACCATAGCCTCTGTAGCTGTACTTTTCGCCTCTGGTTTTGGCATGTAATCTGCGTAGTCAATATTTGATAATCCGTTCATTATTAATCTCTCCTTTTATTAAAACGGCGCTAATTCCGTTTGTTTGCTCGCTTCATATACTTCCTGTAACGCTTGTAATCCATATTCGTAAGCCAGAACCATTGATGCAGCGTTAGGCTCTTTACTTTGCTTATATCGTTCAACTAAATTCATCATTATTTGAATTTCGGCTTCTATTTTGTTTTGTAGGCCCATCTTATTCACCTGCCACTTTCTCTGTAGAATGAGACTTTACATATTGAGTAATGCACTCTGTATCTGCATGTAGGTAATCTCCACCAAAATCTAAGCAACTTTCACCGAAATATATTTCTCCATTGCAACCCGCACATTCTTCAATGAAGTCTCTTGCTGATGAATCGTGAGCATTTCCGATTAACATTCCGTTTTCAACCATTTTTACGTCCCTCCACTCAGTAGTTATTTACTTAGAAGAAATGACCATGTTATAATAGAGGTAGAATATTGAGTCATTTCATGAACCAGTCGATTAGGGGTAATCGGCGGTTTTTATTTTATTTTGATGCTTTCACGCATCGGAATATCCAGGAATCTTTCGATAAGGTGGGGACCAATATTAGATTCCTGAATATTCCGACAAGCGAGAGCTTGTCCAATCTACTTACCAGTAGTTATCACCGAATGTTTCTAAGTGTTCATCAGTAAAATCAAGTAACTGCTCTGTGAATTGTGGATCATTTGCCATTGTTTCTGCTATTTCTTCTAGACTAGTTTCTGAAAAATCCCAACCTTTTTCTTCAACTAATAATTCCAATTGATGGCGAATTACCATTTCGTACGCTTGTCTTAATCCCATGTTTCATTCCCCTTTATCAGTTATTTAGCTAGAGTTATAAACTCCTTATGCATTTCCTCAACCTTATCTGCGCTGTTATGTATCCCTCTAGCTCTTAAATCTCGTATCATTTTGATGATGTTTACTTTCTCTTCTTTATCCCGCTGCTGTCTATCCATCCATTTCACCCTTCATCAATTTCTTTATGCTTTTGTAGTTCAATCCTACAAAAATGAGAAGCGCAACCAATATCATCAAGTGTGAGAATGTACTTTCTTCCATTGTTTACACCGCTTCCTTTCCAAGAAACTTATTAATGAAGTAAAGCTGACCTTTCCCAGTAACTTTTGTAGTAAATGATGTTACGAATTCACCTACGCTATTTGTTCTTACATATTCTTGTGACTCAAATAATTCTAAGTCCATCGAATATTGTGTCGGCGTGTTGTACAAGCTACCTCTCTTCTTGCAAAGATATCCGTTTTCTCTAAACCATTCGAAAAGTCTGTTTTGACCTGTGTCGATTCCTTTTTGTCTCATTAAGTTCGCTAACTGTTTGACAGTTATTAGGTTTGTTGATACTTGCACCGCTTCTGCGAATGTTACCAGTGGTTGTTGTTGTACGATTTGTTGTTGTGCTGCTGCAAGCTTTTCTTTCTCTTCTTTTAATTTAGTGAGAAGACCGATTGCGAAGTCTGGATTAGTTACTGCTTGTTCCAGGACTTGATCTGTCATGCTCCGTGTTTTCTAATAGAAGGAAGTACTTCGCTTGTTACCCACTTTTTGAATGATTTCGCTTCTTTTTTTCGGGAGCGTAAAATTGCTGAATATAATCCCGATTCGTTGATAATAATTGCCCCTCTTTTAAAACCCTCTAATGGAAGGTTTAACTTCTCATCTTCGTCTAAGTGTTGCGTTAATGAGTAAGCATCTTTAAACTCCAAAATTTCAGCAACATCTTTCGCTACGAACCAAACGTCTTCACCTTTCGTTACTGTCCGAACCTGGCCGAACTCTTCATTATTGAAAACTTGCAATTGATTCATTTTCTTTTTCCTCCGTTCCGTTAGTTGTCATTCCGACAACATTTTGAGCAAAAAAAAGTTCATCTATAGATACTCCAAGTGCATTTGCTAAGGTAGGTATCTTTTCAGCATCTAATCTTCTCTTGCCATTTTCTATGAAAGAAATAGCTGAAGCGTGGCTGAAATCAAGCTTCTTAGCTAATTTTTCTTGAGTAATATTCTTTTGTTTGCGAATATCTCGGACTCTGTTTCCAAAAGTCATATCCGCTTCACCTCCTGCCGTTGTCGTTTTGACAACTTCTTGATTTCATTATAGGTTGTCATTTCGTAAATGTAAACCCCATTTTGTCATTTTGTTAAAAATATTTTTACAGATAGTGAAAAGTTGTCAAAAAGTATATATACTGTAATTAAAGAACAATGCTTTGCAATGCAAAACATTGCAAACTACACAATGGGATCTTATTTATAAAGGGGAATAATAAAATTATGAACTTAAACGAAAGATTGAAAGCGTGTCGCGAAAAGAAAGGTTACACACAGACTTTCATCTCAGAAAAATTAGACGTAAATAAAGCAACTTTATCTAGTTACGAATCGGGAAGACGTAAACCTGACTATGAAACATTAACTAAACTAGCAGACATATACGAGGTTTCTATCGATTATTTATTAGGAAGAGCGATGCATCAAAAGTTAACAGTTAAAGAAACAGAAGAGATAAGTAAAGAGACTAATGAATGGATGACACTGATCAACCAACTTTCAGAAGACAACAAAGAGTTATTTAAATCAACAATCCAAAGCTTTATATCTAAAAATAAAACTCCGTAGACAATTATTAGTCTCACGGAGTTTTATTTTACTTTTTTTCCTGATTCGCCAGCTCCTTTAATAAATCACGCAAATGATCGACATTTACCCCTTCAGCTTTTTCCATTAATAAAACTTGTGTTATCATTTCTTCCATTTGCCTTTTCCCCCTGCATCCTCTTTTAGTTATACACACACCGGAAAGTTTTCGACCATTTGGTCATTTGCTTTCCACCTCTTATAAAGCACGAATGACGCTATCTTCGCGATAGCGTCATTATTTATTTTCAGCCGCCTCCTGCTCCAGGGTCGGCCATCATTCTATATTCAATTGGAGTTTGAGATTGTTGTGATACCTCTTTATCGTTATGTACTGGTGTAAAACCAACACATGCAATAATTGCTGCTGCTATTACTACTTTGATAGCTTTTAGCTTCAAATAAAATCACTCCTTTTCATACCCTAATTATATCATTTTAAGCGCTCTCTTGATAGTCTAGAATAGAAAAAATCACCTAATTTTTCAAAATCCGCTATGGACTCTGTGAAGTATTTTTTATCCCCAGTGGCTAGGCCTTTATAATACTTTTGTATTGGGCTTAACATGCCATTTTTTATTTCTAACTCATCTAACAAAAATAAAGCTTCTTCTTCACGATCCGTTACAGCGTATAAAAATGCTTCTTCAGCTTTATCTGTAGGATTTATATTTTTCAAATCCTTTCGCCAATATATTTTCAAGAAATTAAGTGTGTTCTCTATAGCTTTTTTTCTAACTATACATTTTCGATTAGATGGTTTTTCTAATGTTAATATCCCTTGTTCGAAATAGTACTTAGCAATACTGTAATCCTCAAATATATACGTTTCCCCTAAAATACAATACGCTAGGGCTTTCATACACTCATACTTATTTAAAGGTTCATTTATAATTTCAAAACAATATTTTCTAGCTTGTTCTAAATCATTCGCGTGATGACTACTTGTAGCTAGCATCTCTTTCGCCCTTAATGTGAATGATGTTTTTGAAGTTCCTTTTTTTATTTCTTCAATATACGGCATCAATTGTTTTGTATACTTCAAAACCATTTTGTGATCATTAAAATCAAGATGCGAGTATATTAATGCGAAGTCAGAAATTATTTTCAGTTCATTGGTTGATATTTTTTTAGATTTTCTGAATTCATCAACAGCTTCGAAAAACTCATGTTTGTTTATAAACCCTTCATTACGTAATGATAATAATTGGTATACTTCTGCTATTTTTTTGTTTAGTCTTGCATTTTTGTTCGTATCATTATTATTTAGAATTTTAGCGATTAAAATCTTTTGCAATTCAAATTCACCATACATATTCAGTACTTCAAGTCCCAATCTTTCGTTATTAGGAGACATATATTCAAAAGCTTTCAACAGAGATTCTCTTCTGAAATTAACATTATCAGGTTCGTATAATCTTAATGTTTCAACGTAATGCATAAAATCAAATTTAGTACTTTGAGAAAAATAACTATTAACTGTAGTATGGCTAACATTAAATAAAGTTGCTAATTTACGATTTGTATAACCGTTAGACTTCAAGTCTTCGTGCATCTTCTTTAACAACATTTCCATTTTTGTCCTCCTTGTGGACAAAAAGACACGTAAACCCCATTTTGTTACATATAAAGGAAAACGTGTCACTCTCAATCTAAGATGTGTTATAATATGTATGTACAAGATCCGCGACAATGTTCCCTAGGCACTTAGGGGGCAGTGTAAGAGTGCTTCCAACACTACTTACACCGTGGGTCTTTTTTCACGTCCGTTTATTTTATTTGTTTTCATAATACCACAAATTTCCCAATATTCTGTCCTATGATTGTCAGATAATTATTGAGAAAGTTTGAAAAGCGCTTTATATCAACGTTTCTAAGCGATGTAAAAATAAAATATGCAAATATGCATGGAACGTATAAAAGACTTCACATGCATATTTTACCACAAAACACGAACTTTTGTTCTATTTTATTTTTCTGAAAAAGAAACTAATTCTACCATTTTAACACCAAAGGTAGTTATACGCCCATTAATAGTAGTATAGTTGTTTAGTATTTATACTTTTAACTATGAGACATTTTGGACAGATTCTAAAAAAACTAAGAAAGTCACGTGGCTTAACTCAAGAACAACTTTCCCACAAGTTAAACTTGAGCAGGAGCCAAATCAAGAACTGGGAAACCGATCGGTATCAACCGGATTTAGACACTTTGGTTAGTATCGCCTCCTTTTTCAATGTTTCGGTAGACGTGCTTATCGGGTTCAAGAACGATTTTGAAGATGAACCACTACAAGAATTGCTATCTAATGTTCAAACAACGTATACGGCGTTAAATGAACACCAGAGAGAACGTTTTTGTAAACAAGTCTCCGTATTGATCGATGTACTTGAGAATAATCAAGATATATTCTGATTTAACTACATTGTAGAAGAAAAGTTTTCCATTGAATAGTGGTAAAAATTTACAAAATATCACTATTCTTACCAACGGGAGCTTAGGCTCTCTTTTTTTATTTTCATTCGACAAAATATGACAAAATAGTTGTAACTGTTTTTGTTATGCTTAGCTGAGAAATCTTACATATTACACATACGGAGGAAATAAAGAATGAATAAGAAACTAATAACAACATTAGCTTGTAGCGCCTTGTTATTTGGTTTATCTGCATGCGGATCTACCGAAAAGACAAATAATGATGTACAAACCAAAGAAAAGGATCAACCTCAACAAGAAGTGAAAAAAGAAACTAAAAAAGAGGAAAATAAAGAGTCTGCAAAAGGTAATCGCTCTAACCCTGTAACTTTTAATGAAGCCGCAACTATAAATGATGTTATTTTGAATAGCGATAGTGGGGAGTTTAAGAAGTTTAAAGCTAAAGTTGAATTCTCAGTTCTTGAAGTAATTCGTGGGGAACAAGCTCAACAGATCCTACAACAAGAAAATCAATTCAACAAACCAGCTCCAGATGGTCGAGAATGGGCATTGGTAAAGGTTAAGGGGAAAGTTGTAGATGCTGAAACAGAAGACTTCCCATACCCTTTATACTCATCTAACGTATCTCTAGTTTCAAATGAAGGTCAGGTATATAAACATGAACTTTCAGCTGTAGTTCCTAATGAATTGCATCAGGAATTATTCAAAGGTGCTGAAGGTGAAGGGTACATTTATCAAGATGTAAAAGTAGGCGATGACTTTAAAGTCCAGTTTGAAACGCATGAAGGTAAAAAAGTGTTCTTTAAATCAAAGTGAAAATGAACAAGGGGTGATGCGTTGTGGGATTTAAATTCCGTAAAAGTATAAAGATTGCTCCAGGTGTTAGAATGAATGTAAGTAAAAAAGGCGTAGGTGTTAGTGCTGGCGTTAAGGGTGCTCGTGTTAGTACCGGCCCATCAGGAACCCGAATTACAACTTCTGTCCCTGGTACTGGATTATCTTACGAGAAACGTTTA
>NZ_CP012105.1 GCF_001182785.1 Bacillus thuringiensis
TAGTGAGTCTGTCAACTCCCTAATGCTCCCTTCGGTCCGCTTACCGTTGACAAACATCTTATCTTTTTTAATATCTCGGTTCGATTAATATATACATATAAAAAAATTATCATGAAAACCTTTGATGAATACCCCTATACACTTCTTTAACATGTGTTTCATAAAATATTAAGTATGCTTCTATTCAATTAATTGCAATTAATTTGAAAAGTTGGTGAGAATATGAGTAAATTTAATAAGTTTAATAAGTGTAATGACTTTCCTTTTCCATGTGCCTTTCCTCCTGCTGGACAAGGCCCAACAGGAGGAACAGGCCCAACTGGTCCAACTGGACCCGGTGGAACTGGAATAGGTGTAACCGGTCCGACTGGACCAACTGGACCACAAGGGGAACCTGGAGATATCGGTCCAACAGGCCCTCAAGGAGTACCCGGCATTCAAGGGGAACCTGGAGATCCTGGTCCAACGGGTCCGCAAGGCGTACCTGGTCTTCAGGGCGAACCTGGAGATCCTGGTCCAACAGGACCACAAGGCGTACAAGGCATTCAAGGGGTTCCTGGAGATCCTGGTCCAACAGGACCTCAAGGGATACCTGGGGAACTTGGTCCAACAGGTATCGGTGTAACAGGACCAACAGGTCCTTCTGGACCAGCGGGTGGACCTCCTGGACCGACTGGACCAACGGGACCTTCTGGACCAGCAGGTGGGCCTCCTGGACCAACGGGACCTTCTGGACCAACCGGACCAGCAGGTGGACCGACAGGACCAACGGGACCGACAGGACCTTCTGGACCAGCAGGTACTCCTGGTTTACAAGGACCTCCTGGAATTGATGGACCAACAGGACCTCAAGGTGTCCCTGGTTTACAAGGTCCTCCTGGAGAAGAAGGACCAACAGGACCTCAAGGTGTCCCTGGTTTACAAGGTCCTCCTGGGGAAGAAGGTCCAACAGGGCCCCAAGGTAATCCGGGCTTACAAGGTCCTCCTGGATCAGAGGGCCCAACAGGTTCAACAGGTCCAACAGGACCAACAGGGCCAACATTTCCAGATTCACGTCTCAATGGAAATAAAATCGTTACTACCCCTGAAATTATTCCAGCTGGAGCAGTAATTACTAACTATTCCCCAGGTTCTCAGTTTGGAAATATAGATTTTAATATTATAACGGGAGTAGTAACTATCACAATTGCAGGTGTCTACTATATGGAATGTGATATTTCTGTTGATCCATCATCAAATATACCAGCCTCATTTGGAATTGTGGCAAATAATGACCCTCTAAATGCATTTTACATGGGAAGTAGGACTGCTGGTAATGTAGTTTCACTTTCAGGAACACTCACATTAAATGTCGGTAGTACTTTACGAGTTCATAATGCTGGTACAACATCAGTAACTCTTACGCCACTTGGAGCATCCAGTCTTGGTCCATCCATACCAACTGTTAGTTTTATAGTATATAGAATCAGATAAACTAAGAACATTTATAAAAATCTAAAAAACACACCTTAGAAACCGTATTTAAACAGCATTGTAAATCGTTAATATGAAAAGGATTATCACTATTTTAGAGGTCAGAGAAAATCCTATCACTTTTATTATAAAACGAAACGACTCCTTATAACCTAATAAATGTAACAAAAGTTAAAAAAGACCATATCTAATTGATACGGTCTTTTTTTCGTTTTTATCTTCAATATTTTTCAAAGAATATTGAAACAATCTCATCATTAACTCTTATCGTTTTATAACTTCGCATTCACTACACTAGCCCTATAAACATAAATTATAATATGCCTGTTGTTGCTTTTGAATTTGTTGACAAATGCTTGTTTTTTAACAAGCATTTTTTTATTTTTTTTTTGAGAGTGAGTGCTAACTGCAAGTTTAAGTGCTAGACCCAATAAACTTTATGTAACTTAATCTCGTTTTTGATCTGTTCAGCTTAGCCATATTCCAATCCCCGCTGAAATCCACAATACTACTCGATTATTGCATTATAAAAAGCTTTACAAATATAGATAGGCCAAAATCTATATTTTTAGTTGTTAATATAAAAAAATTTTAAAAACCAATGGGTTATAGAACATGTAAAAAAAAGACGATTCCTTAAGGAATCGTCTTTTTTTTAAAATGAGATGGTTTTACAAACATGCTAAGATTTAGTGTTTTTTCATTTAATTCATAACAATAAGTATTCATAGCTAATTTTTTTAAGGTTTTGTCTTTATCTTTTAATCTAAATTTAGTTGTTTTTTGAAAACATAACGTTTTTAACATTTGGGAGAAGTAAAAATCATTAAATTAATAGACATATAGCTGTATCCCAATTTAACTTTATATAAACTAAGCTTAATAATTATATGGAAATAGCCCTAATAAATATTAAAATACACTTATTTTAAAAGTATTTCATAAAATATCAAGTATGTATCTATTCAATTAATTGCAATTAATTCGAAAAGTTGGTGAAAACATGAGCAAATTTAATAAGTTTAACAAATGTAATGATTTTCCTTTTCCTTGTGCCTTTCCTCCTGCTGGACAAGGCCCAACAGGCCCAACTGGACCCGGTGGAACAGGCCCAACTGGCCCAACTGGACCTAGTGGAACAGCAATAGGTGTAACAGGTCCAACCGGACCTCAAGGAATTCAAGGGCCTCCCGGAGAAGATGGACCAACTGGACCTCAAGGAGTTCAAGGTATTCAAGGAGAGCCAGGACCAGAAGGACCAACTGGACCTCAAGGGGTTCAAGGTATTCAAGGAGAACCAGGACCAGAAGGACCAACTGGACCTCAAGGAGTTCAAGGTATTCAAGGAGAGCCAGGACCAGAAGGACCAACTGGACCCCAAGGAGTTCAAGGTATTCAGGGAATTCAAGGAGAGGTAGGACCAACTGGACCGACTGGACCTATGTTACCTGGTGATAATATTTTTGTAGCAAATAGTTCTGCAACTATTACAACTGCACCATTTGATCCAGTCCCTATGGTTTCTACTATAACTATTAATGGTACTTCATTAACATTAGCCTCTCCAGGCGTTTCTGTATTAACAGCAGGAACTTACTATATAATTGCAAAATGTACTATACAAGCACCAGCAACTCTAGTCGCAGCTATTGCCCTTGCTGTAAATGGAGCGGCTATACCAAATACTAGTACTTTAACTGGCGTTGCATTTTCGCAACTTCCAATATTAGGAACTCTAATTACAACATTTGCAATTGTTAATATCCCAGCAAATGCGACTGTAACTGTCATTAACAACAGTAACAGCCCTGCTACATTTGGAAATGCTAGTTTGGCTATATATAGAATAGGTTAGTTAATAAGATTTTGTTGTAAAAATATGAAAAAATAATCTTATATCAATAGTTTCAAAAATCTATTTGAACTCAACCTAAATTTTTTTATTGAAAAATTTCGAAACAGGTCCCTTTAATAAATCCTTCAAGACTATCTTCACTATCTAAAAATAACGGTTAGACTAGTACAATTGTTATTCCAAATCAAGCAAATTAACCACCTTTTTCAAAAAGTATGTTTTAAAAATGCAATTAATCTAATATAAATATTAAAAATAGATATCAACATCATATTACCTATCAATCATTTTATTAAGTAAAGGTGGTAATCGAAATGATTAAACATTCTAAAATCACCTTATCCAATGGAAAAGAATATATTGTACCAATTCAGCCTAGCATTTTGCTTAAAAAGGAACTTGTAAATAATAATGGAGAAATTCACAATAAATTCATTATTATTCCACTAATAAATTTAGAAACAGAGAAAAAAATATATATAACTCTAAATCCTCAACATATAGTAACAATTGAAGAAATAAGCATAAAACTGAAAAACAATATCCCCTCAATATTCAAAATTGAAAAAATAATAAATGATTAGAACCTTTTATTAAAATTTACGTAAAATAATCTGAATTTAATATATGAATTAAGGTGAACATGGTATTTCTTTTTCACATAAAAAGCCTAGTAATTACTAGGCTTTTTATAATACTCCATTCGTTTCGCTAAATCCATTTTGATTTAACGCTGATAATATACTTGAAAACTTTGAAACTAAGAAAAAAGCAACAAATAAACATTATTATACTTTTACGGGAACTGCAGATAAAAACATGAAAGTTGATTTTAAAGACGTTTCTGCAAATGGTGATGTTTTTAAAATTACAGTGGGAGATATATCTTATTCATCAAAAATTGTATTTTCTCAAACTGTACATTTAAATGGTTTTTCATTTCCAATTAAAAAAGGACATAGCTATGAAATTAGAGTTAGAGTAAACACTTATAAAGATGGTGAATACATTTTAAAAATCAGATTCTTTTTCGATTTTTAAAAGTAAACTTTTCAATATTAGTTTACATTCATTTTCCCTAAATTATTGACTTCATACCTATTACCCTGATATTCTCAATTCGCACGACAAAAGTATACATTCAAAATACAGTAATAGGAATCTGAAGTGGATATTAAATGATATCCATAAAAAGAAAACTCCTACTTCCAAAACTCATACCATTTTTTATCATTACTTGATGCAATAATCTTCTTAACTTCCTGGACTTCTCTTATTGTTTGCATAAGCATTTCATCGCGACCATGGTTCTTCGCTATATCTTCGCTAGTATTCGTCGCTATAAGCGTTTGGGATTCCCATATCGTTTGTATAGCGCTCAATAACTCTGATTCTCTTTGTGCAAATCGCTTGTCTTGTTCAACTAAACGTTTGTTTAATTTTTTTAGTAATTCATTTTGCTTTTCAATGACTTCTTTTTGATCTTGAAGCATCGTCTGTAGCGTTGTAGCGTTGAAATCCGGTTCTTCATAGCGCTCAATTTCATGTCGCTCTAATGGCAATACCTCAACGCCTTGATTCCATGATACTATTTGTTTTGTGGCGTTTTCTAATGTCATGTCTGTGTCGTTCTTTAGATTAATAACCTTACGAAACACCATTACATCACTTTCTCTATACTTCCTATGCCCACGTTCATTCTTTATAAAAGTATAACCCTCTTTTTCTAGTACATCAGCATACTTACGTAATGTACTAGATTGGATACCTAATTGCTCTACCACGTCGCCAGGACTATATAGCGTCTTCATAGCGTCTCACCTCAAAAATATATTCGCTATAGCAATGATATACCCTTTTTCCTAATAATTCACGTATTACTTGTTTCGAATTCTTAATTCTCATAATTTTTACATGGGTAGTTTATATAGTTCATATTACAAACACAATCTTAAGAACACACATCAAAATCTTTTGTATTTATACAAAATTTTATCCCCAAAAATAATAGCAAGAATCCTTACTATATTAACCATTTATAAAATCATACATATCAATTTTTCATAGATTATGAAGATTTTTATACATAAATCAAATCTCCTAAAACAAGTTTCCCATTAATAAAAAAATTAATATCTTACTAATAGCTAATAACTAATTGATAAGATGGGGGATGTTTTTTTGTCTGAACGTTGTCTAAAATGCGGACATAGGCACTGTAACTGTAGATGTCATAAGGAATGCAAAATATATGAACAAAAAGTTATCATCGATGGAGTATCTAATATATTTTCACCAGCTTTCGGGAATTTTTATCAAACTAACTTTGTTACATTGGTTAATAATCAACCTGTACCTTGGAACTCTATCGGACAGATATCTGGTGGAATAAATTTAGATCCTGATGGAGTAACTATTCATGTTGTTCAAGCTGGTTCTTATTATATTGAATATTATGTAAGTTTAAATTATAATCCCGTCGATCCTGGCGGTGACAGAGATTTGGGATTATTCATAAATGAAATGGAGATTCCTAACAATCAAACTCGATTTGGGGTTACTAATAATGAAGCCGATCGTAATGTTTGTGCCACTGTTTCTGGTGGATCTATTGTATTTATCCCAGCTAATGCTACAGTTCAATTAAGAAACGTATTAGATACAGTTATAAACACTTGTAATAACCGAAAACTTGCAGCATCAATTAATTTGATTAAATTATCTTGATTTTTTATTTCGAATATAATAGTAATTAAGACAATAATAAATATATTCTCATAGAAATATCACTAAAAAATAAATATTGCCCTAATAAACTTTCAAATAATACTCAAATTATTGATAAGCGAAAAAGATAAAAAAAAGTGCTATTCTAATATGGATTAGCACCTTTTTTTATCCATGTTAAATGCTCATTATTTATTAACTATTTCCCTCTTATGTTTATGATTAAATTGATTATATACTCCCTTCATATCTAGTCCATTCCTAACAAGCCCACCAAATACCTTAAAATGCTCTCCAAAAACTTTTTTCATATTCTAATAAAAAAATATAGTTCCCTTTAAACTCTTTATTTTGGCAACTGATTTTTTTCTTTTTATCCTTTAAACAAAATTTAATTGTTTTTTACACTTAGAGATAATAAAAATTCTTAACTTGATAGTCATGTAGAAATCCACTTAATAACTATTGGTATACACACCAATTTTAAACTTATTTCATAAAAATATTAAGTATACTTCTATTCAATTAATTGCAATTAATTTGAATAATTGGTGAGAACATGAGCAAATTTAATAAGTGTAATGACTTTCCTTTTCCGTGTGCCTTTCCTCCTGCTGGACAAGGCCCAACAGGAGGAACAGGTCCAACTGGTCCTACAGGGCCCGGTGGAACAGGAATAGGTGTAACCGGTCCGACTGGACCAACTAGACCCCAAGGAGAACCTGGAGATATCGGTCCAACGGGTCCGCAAGGCGTACCTGGTCTTCAGGGCGAACCTGGAGATCCTGGTCCAACAGGACCACAAGGCGTACAAGGCATTCAAGGGGTACCAGGAGATCCTAGTCCAACGGGACCACAAGGGATACCTGGGGAACTTGGTCCAACAGGTATCGGTGTAACAGGACCAACTGGACCTTCTGGACCAACAGGTCCAACTGGGCCAATATTTCCTGATTCACGTCTTAATGCAAATAAAGGTGCTGTTACCCCTGAAATTATCCCAGTTGGAGGAACAATTACTAACTTTTTCCCTGGTTCTCCATTCACAGGTTTAAATTTTAATGCTGCAACCGGTATAGTAACTATTACAATTCCAGGTGTCTACGTAGTATCCTGTAGTATTTCTGTTGCTTCATCATCAAACACACCACCACTATTTAAAATTGTATTTAATAATAATCCTATTGCGTCAGGATTTAAGATAGGAGCTACTACCGCTGGTAATATAATTTCAATTTTCGGAACAAATACATTAACTAGTGGTGATACTATACAAATTCAAAATATTAGTGCAACACCAATAACTCTTGCCGGACCATTGGATAGTCCCATCACTGGATTAGTAACAAACAATGTTCTTTTCACTGTATTTAGATTTAGATAAATTATAAATATATTTATCTAAATCTAAAAAACAAAATGTTTTAAATCAAAAAAGGCACCTTAAAGGTGTCTTTTTATTTATAAATGCTAATACCACAGGTTTTATCATAGATATTTATGCATTAGTAAAATTAATTCCCCCTTAATACCAACATCAAAATCTTTTTTTCTATATACAAAATTTTATACAAAAAAAGAATAGCAAAGATCCCTAGAAACCTCGCTGCATCAACAATGTATAAAATCCTGTATACCAAATAAACAGACAAAAAAAGAAAAATCCCTATAAATACAAGAACTCTATCAAAGGATTTGCTACCGATAATAGGACGTTATGTTAACTGTAAATGAATACTTATTCATAGCATTTCCTAATATTTAAAAAGATAACTTATAGCTACTTATAAGTAGCTATAACAACAAAAACGATCAAAAAAATCTGTTAGAAAAAGGTTTCCCCTGTTAAATACATAGCAACCAGTGCAACTCCATTTTCATTTACTAACACTCGAAATCCAGAAATAATTTGCATAAATCTCACCTAATCTGTTAGTTTTTTCTTTTTAAGGTCTTGTTTTTATCTTTCAATCTAAAATTTATGTGAAAATCCCTCTAATGAATAGTCCTATACACTTATTTAACACTTGTTTCATAACATATTAAGTCTACATTCAAAGAATTGCAATTCATTTGAAAAGTCGGTGAGAACATGAGTAAATTTAACAAGTTCAATAAATGTAATGACTTTCCTTTCCCATGTGCCTTTCCTCCCGCAGGACAAGGCACAACAGGCCCAACTGGTCCAACAGGACCGGGTGGAATTGGCCCAACAGGCCCAACAGGCCCTAGTGGAACGGGCATAGGTGTAACAGGCCCAACAGGACCCCAAGGAGTTCAAGGAATTCAAGGAGAGCCAGGACCAGAAGGACCTACTGGACCCCAAGGAGTTCAAGGAATTCAAGGAGAGCCAGGACCAGAAGGACCTACTGGACCCCAAGGAGTTCAAGGAATTCAAGGAGAGCCAGGACCAGAAGGACCTACTGGACCCCAAGGAGTTCAAGGAATTCAAGGAGAGCCAGGACCAGAAGGACCTACAGGTCCGCAAGGAGTACAAGGAATCCAAGGAGAGCCGGGGCCAGAAGGCCCAACAGGTCCGCAAGGAGTACAAGGAATCCAAGGAGAGCCAGGACCAGAAGGACCTACAGGTCCGCAAGGAGTACAAGGAATCCAAGGAGAGCCGGGGCCAGAAGGCCCAACAGGACCTCAAGGAGTACAAGGAATCCAAGGAGAGCCAGGACCAGAAGGACCTACAGGTCCAGATATCCCTAGAACATATGGAAATTTTACTGTTCAAGGTACTCAAATTGTTTTAAGTGGTGCTCCCGTTAATTTTAATAACAGTATTCAAGTTACTAACCTTATATTTAACAGCCCAGATACAATAGTAATTATTGACCCAGGTATATATATAATAAATTTTTATATTGCTATAGATCCAACAACAATTCCTCCTATCCTTTTTGCTGTTGGTATTAATGGTACAACTCAAGGGCAAAGGAGTATGGGCGTTAACACATCAGGCTCAATGATTTCGAGTATCTTAATAACATCTTTAAACGCAGGTGATCAAATACAAATATATAATGTTGGACAAAATTCTGTAACAATCCCTCAAGTAAGCGGTATTACAGATCCTGGTAATTCAACTCCACTTACTCGACAAGGAGGACGTCTAGCTATATGTAAAGTATTTAATTAAGTTCCCTTTGTCCATCCTTTCAAAAAAATTAATTTTTTACTGTATCTTTCCTCTTATTTTTTGGTGTAAATGCTAGTTTAAGTATAATTTAAAATAATTTCAAAAATCTAATCACACTTAACCAGTATATTTCAAATGTATATCTTTTGATTTTCTCATTGCTTTTTGTCTGTCGGATTGGCAAAAAAAACACATGATCCGAAAAAAGTTCCGCAAAGACAATATCAAAAAGAAAAGGCAATAACCTTTAGGTGAGGATGAACGAACCGACTTTTTGATATTGAGGGTAGAGATTTTTGAATGGTTTTCTCAAAAATACAACCCGTTCCTTGGGGAACTTTTAGCTATATATAAGGGTGAAAAGAGCAAAGTAAAGAAAAGCAGTAATAACAAAGGTTTATACGATATAGGGTGTAAAAAAGGTGCAAAAAAGAAAGATGTCAATAATAAAAATTAACATCTAAAATAAATAAATTAGTAACTTATGTTTTTTACCATCTTCAGCTACAAAGTTTTTATACATAGAAAAATTAAATATTTGTACATATAAACGGATTTACCATGTATTTCATAACATATTAGGTATACATCCAATTAATTGCAATTCATTTGAAAAGTTGGTGAGAATATGAGTAAATTTGATAAATTTATTAAATGTAATGATTTTCCTTTTCCGTGTGCATTCCCTCCTATAGGAGAAGGTCCAACAGGTCCTACAGGACCATGTTGTACTGGATCTACAGGTACTACTGGACCTACAGGGTCACAAGGGGAACCTGGAAATCTTGGTCCAACAGGACCGCAAGGGGTGCCTGGTCTTCAAGGTGAACCAGGAGATCCTGGTCCAACAGGACCGCAAGGGGTGCCTGGTCTTCAAGGTGAACCAGGAGATCCTGGTCCAACAGGACCGCAAGGAGTACCCGGCATTCAAGGGGAACCAGGAGATCCTGGTCCAACAGGACCACAAGGAGTACCTGGCATTCAAGGGGAACCAGGAGATCCTGGTCCAACAGGACCACAAGGCGTACAAGGAATTCAAGGGGTGCCAGGAGATCTTGGACCAACAGGGCCTCAAGGAATTCCAGGGGAACTTGGTCCAACAGGGATCGGTGTAACAGGACCAACGGGACCTTCTGGACCAGCAGGTGGGCCTTCTGGACCGACAGGACCAACGGGACCTTCTGGACCAGCGGGTGGACCTCCTGGACCGACAGGACCAACGGGACCTTCTGGACCAGCAGGTGGACCTCCTGGACCGACAGGACCAACGGGACCTTCTGGGCTAGCAGGTACTCCTGGTTTACAAGGACCTCCTGGAGAAGAAGGTCCTACAGGTCCTCAAGGAGTTCAAGGTTTACAAGGACCTCCTGGAGAAGAGGGACCAACAGGACCTCAAGGTGTCCCTGGTTTACAAGGACCTCCTGGAGAAGAGGGACCAACAGGACCTCAAGGTATCCCAGGTTTACAAGGACCTCCTGGAGAAGAAGGTCCAACAGGACCTCAAGGACCTCCTGGTTTACAAGGTCCTCCTGGAATAGAAGGTCCAACGGGCCCTCAAGGTACTCCTGGTTTACAAGGACCTCCTGGAACACCAGGTACAAGGGGACCAACTGGACCAACGGGGCCAGGTACTCCAATTGCAACTTTTAATGTAAATAAATCTACTGGTCAAGTGGTTGCATCTGGAGGAACAATTAATGACTATTTATCTGGTGGTGGTCCCAATATAGACTTTAATCTAGCAACTGGTATAGCAACTATTCAAATTAGAGGTGTCTATATAATATTATGCACTATTAGCGTTCCTCCAAGTACCTCTCAAATGTCATTTGTAATTTCAATAAATGGAGCGACTACTGGTGCTAGTTTTCGAATAGGAATCCTCCCTAATACTAGCAGTAGTGTATTTACTGTAACAGCTATAGTTGCTCTTAATCCTAATGATACTCTTCAGATAATAAATACTAGTACAACAGCAGTTGCTATTCCAAGATTAAGTGGAGATAATTCTGGGATTGTTCCTTCAAATGTCAATTTTCAAGCATATATGTTATCCGTTCTCTAAAAAATAAATTGTACGCTAAAGACTATAAAACTTTACCAATTGAACATTGATATCATTAAATTTTATTTTCTATTCTTACTCACCTTTTAAAAAAGAAAAAATAGGTTTAAAAAAAGGTTTCCCTTTGTTTTTGGGTGTGAGTGCTGGCTCGTCGTGTGGGGTCGAAACCCCACATAGCGTTAATTCGATATAGAAAAAGAAGAATATTTTGAACGGAAGAATTGGCGGTTCGGCTGGTACAATTGCTGATCCAAGTCGAGCAACTTAACCCCGTTTTTGGTCTGTTCGGCTTGGCGAATGCTAAAAACCCGCCGAAAAAAGTTTTGCAAGGACAATATTAAAAAGAAAAGGCTATCGCCTTTAGGTGAGGATTAACGAACCGACTTTTTTAATATTGAGGGTGGAGATTTTTGAGTGATCTTCTCAAAAATACAACCCGTTCCTTGCGGAACTTTTAGCCCTATATATAAGAGTGAGAAGAGCAAAGTAAAGAAAGTCAGTAATACCAAGGTTTTATAGAAGATAGGGTGTCAAAAAAAAGTGACACCAGTGTCAAAAAAAAGTGACACCTAAAAAAAGGTAAATAAAAAAAAAAAAAAGAATGCAAGAAAATTTTTGCATTCTTTTAAAATAAATAAATGGGTAATTTATGTTTTTTCTTTCCTTGATCTTCAACTTTAAAATTTCTTAATGAATCTCTAAAGATATGTTGAGTTGCTTTGTCTATTCCATCTTTAGGAGAGCAACACATAACATTTGGATTTACAAACCATGTACGACTAGTACAAACTCGTCCATCTTCAGTTGTAACACCTGATTGTGCAACTGCTAATACTCCCTTTTTTAATAAACCATTCATAACACTAGAAATACTTTGACGAGTCATTTTAAACTTGTCAGCTAAATATGTAGGTGATGCTGGATTGTTTGTCTCACGTTCTACAAGAACATTGGTTTTAAATTCTACAGATGAAGTTAATTTGAATAAAAAAGCTTCTTCCTTACTGCTTAAATAACCTATTTCAATCAGATAGTCTATATTATCCATTATAATTTGCACAAATCTCACCCGATCTGTAGGTTTTTTCTTTTTACCTATAAAATATTCTTCCCCACCAGACATTTTACTTAACATCTGTAAAAGCATAGCTCTTTCTTCTTCCGAATAACCACCAGTTTGCAATTGGTCATAAATACTATCAATCTTGCTATCTCTTATTTTCGCTTTTTTTTCAGCTTGTCCAAAATCTACAACTTTTGTCATAAAATAATTCTCTCCCTTAGTGGAAGGAATCAACTTTTATATGTTAGAATGTATATAGAATATATATTGGTTGATTCCAACCTTATTATGAAAAACCGCCTGCCGACCAAAGCATGGGCGGTTTTTCTCGTTTGTATGTCTTTCTTTATAATAACATGAAACACCTTGTTAAAGCTTTCCATCTCTTGCAAAAACACAACATTCAATTCTCTTTTTCTTCTTCAAACTCATTCAATTCAATGTTTTCATCATTATCAGTCCTATCTTTCCCTATCAAAATCCCGATGTTTACTTATTTCTCTCTTATGTTCACGTTCAAATTGATTATCTATTCCCCTGCTATCCAATTCATTTTTAATAATCTCTCTAAACACCTTAAATTTCTCTTTAAAAGCTTTTTTCGTCTGTTGATACAAAACTCTTATATTCTCCTTCAAATCCTTTATATGAGTTTTTAATGAGCCTATTTCAGTATTTAATTTTCTATTTTCCTCTTTCAACTTCAAATTTATCTTTTGAGATTCTTTTAAAGAATCATACAAACTATCAACTTGACGATTCAATTCCTTATTTTCTTTTACCAAGTCCGTTTTCTGTAAACGCTCGTAATCTTTTTTTACAGTGACTGCTGCGGTTATCAATCCCTCTATTTTTTCAAGTTGCTTTGGAGAAAAAACATAATTACCTGTCTCTTTTTCTATGATTTCAGGTTTACCAATTAATTTTGGTTTTACCTCTGTCCTGATCTCTTTCTTTTTGGTCTTTAACGTAATTTTATTATTAGGCAATTGCTTACTTAGCTCCATAAATTGATTCTCAATATTAAAAACTGCTTCAGCATATTCCTTGTATTGACGGACTTTCATATATTTATGGGAACCCACATTGGCACGTTCAAAATTTGGAATTTGTTCTTTAGCCAAAGATTCAATATAAGCCGTTTCTAATTGTCTCCAATTCGCAATTAGCTCCGTTCCTTTTCCTTGTACGCCTTGTTGTTGCAAGGCTCTATCCATTCCGACACGCCTCGTTAATCCTCGACTACTTTCGAAATTCGGTACATAGTTAATATGTAAATGCGGATTCGCTTCATCATCATGTAAAACCATGTTATAAACAGCTAGATTAAGATTCCGCTCTTGAAACGCCTCAGCATACTGTATTAACGCTTCCTTTTTGGCTTCCCTATATTTCGCGTCGTCTTTACCTTCCCCAATCGCTACAACTAATTCCCGTTGCTCATGTGTCTTTGTATCTTTTTTTATTTTGTCATAATAATCCTTAATTTTGCGATCATTACGTTTTTGTTTCTCGTTATACTTATCTACCGCTTCTTGAAAAACATCCTTGTATACACTTCGGATGTCTTTTTGAACAAAGTAAATATTCTCTTCTAACCTGGATAGATCTATACCAGAATTCCCATAAATGTTTTCTCTATTATTATGGCTTAATGAACTTTGGTGAGATTGATTAAATGAGATAGAGAACAACATAAAGTGCCACCACTTCCCCTAGATTAATTGATACAATAAGTCTAGCAAGGCTACGAAATTGTGTCAATTGACGTAACCCTATACGTATTTTGACGCTTCTGCATCAAAATCAATAGGGGTCTGCGACGCTTTTCGGCTTCGCCGAGCCATCCCTAGGATGGCAAAAATTCTCGGACTTTGTCCGAACCTACAAGGGGAACTCTTCCCCTTGACCCCATCAATCGAACTCCCCAACCCCTCAATCCTTGAGGGGCTCCCTCGCCGGTTGGCAGGCCAAAACGTATTCGTTTTGGCAATCCAAGAGGGTCTTGGTG
>NZ_CP012106.1 GCF_001182785.1 Bacillus thuringiensis
GGATATGGGACATATCCCGATTTTTCCTTAGCTTCGGGCGATCAGCCCGAGCCAATAAAAAAAGACTTCTAATTTAGGAGTCTTTTTTTGGCTTTAAGATTTTTAAGTGAGAGGTTTTCCTCTTATTCTGGCGAAGACATTTTGCAAGGACATGTCGCACCTTTTGTAGGTGCGTGGATTGAAATGGCGGGGGTTGGTATGTCGCCAAGCCGTACAAACGTCGCATCTCTTGTCAGTGCGTGGATTGAAACGCATCGACTTGGGGTCAACAAAAAAACCGTATCAAAAATGATATGGTTTTTTTGTTGTTTCTATTTTTCATCTGTAGCAAAAATTATAGTTTTTTTACTAATATCCCTTTACACTTGTAGAGAGATTTGATATAATAAATATATAGAAAGGAGGCGATAAAATGGATTGGGTAAATGTTTTAGCGACAATTGCAACTGTATCGGTATCACTAGTACCTGTTACAACAGCAATCAAAAATATCTTAGACATAGTAGAAAAAGTTCAAACGATGAAAGAGAAAAGAAAAGCGAAGAAAGAACCGAAACAAAATAAAAGACCTGTTGTTCGTCACAATCTACCAAAAAGTAAACGAACAACAAGACGATAAGGAAAAGGGGGAGGGTGCAACCTCCCTCTTATTCCAATTCAATTATATCACAATACCCAATCCATTCAGCACATGAAAAAACTGGAGAGATTTATGAATAGTCCTGTTACATCTGTTTTGTTTTTAATATTAGTTTTTGTATTTGTTATTGATTGGAACAACCTAACAAAATCAGATTATGTTTTAATGGGCGCAACTGTATTTTATGTACTGGCAACGCTATTCAATATGATTACAGAAATGATAAAAAAACGATTAGAAAAGTAGGTGAAAAATAATGAGTGAATTCCAAACAAAAGAAGAAGCTAAACAATTTGTAGATGAATATATTTTGACGTCTTCGGAGGTACTAGAGTTACTAGATATAAGTCGTTCTAGATTAAACCAATTGATAAAAGCTGAAAGATTGATTCCGTTAAAACAAGTAAAAATTGTTTCGTTGTTCTGGAAACCAGATGTAGAAAAATTAGGTGAAGAACTAAGTCCATTAAGACAGAAATATTATCCAGAGTAGAAATGATTTTTCACCCTTTGTTTTAGGGTGGAGTGATGAAGGCTGGGGTGAATTGGCGAGAGCCAAGAGGGGCTAGCCCCTTATAGCGTAAATGAATTTGGATAGAGATCCACTTTGATGGATCGGATGCATTGGCGGTTTTGGCGGTACAATGGCATGTGCAAGTCGACCAACCTAAAACTTTGTTTTAGGTATGGTCGACTTGGCACCATGCCAATACCGCCAAAATTTTTTTTATCAAGGGGAAAAGGGTGGAGATTTTTTGAGTGGTTTTCTCAAAAAATACTACCCGTACCTTGATGAAAAAAAAGCCTTTTGGCTTGAGGGATTTTGCCATGCAGCGGCATGGCTCGGCGAAGCCGAAAAGCCTCGCAGAGCACGGGGCAAAGAATTTTGCCATAACGTGCTAGGGCAAAATATTTTCCCTCCACTATATCCATGGTAAACTGGTGGTACGAAACGGGGGTGCTTTGGCATGGCTCATGTAGAAAAATATGCAAAAGGAAATGTACAAGGATTATCAAATCATTGGGACAGAAAAACAGAAAATCATTCGAATCCAGATATTGATAATGAACGTTCACACTTGAATTATGATTTGTGCGAAAAAGAAGGAGATACACTTTCTCGCATGAAAGATCGGCTAGGTGAAGTGCATTGTATGAATCGAAAAGATGTAAAAGTTTGTGCAGATTGGGTTGTAACTTTACCTGAGAATTTGAAGAGTATTTCCGAAAAAGAACAACGTGAATTTTTCGAGAAAACATATGAATTTTTAAGTAACCGCTATGGCGGAGAAAAAAATGTTTTGTCCGCCAATGTTCATAACGATGAAACAACACCACATATGCATTTTGCTTTTATGCCTGTTGTCTGGGATGAGAAAAAACAACGGGAAAAGGTTTGTGCAAATGATATATTAACTCGTAAAGAGTTAAAAACATTTCATCAAGATTTAGATAAATTTTTAAAACGAGAGATTCCTCATATCTACAAAGAAGGCATTCTAAACGATAAAACAATTGGTGTTGATACTGTTAAAGATTTGAAAAAGCATTCTGAAGAAATCAAAAGACAAAAAGAAGAAATGATTACAGAAATGACCGCAGAAGTGAAAGTTTATAAAGAACCTAAAAAAGTTTTGGAGAACATCGAAGCTTCAGCAAAAAAAGCTATGTTTGGTGATAAGGTTTCTTTGCCCACTAATGAGTATGATAAACTGAAAAATTTAGCAATCTCGAGTGTAAAAACAAAATACCAATTGGATAAAGTAAAAGATTTATCAGATGCGAAAATTGAGGATTTAGAAACTCGTGTTCAGCTTGCTGATCAGCGAGCTGATAATGCCGTAATGCAATTTAGTTTGCTGGAAAAAGAAGTAGACAAGCTTAGAGAAGAACAAAGAAACGCTATTATCTATCAAAGTATGTTGCAAGATATGAACAGAGATTTAGAGATTGGTGAAACTGAAAGAGAAGGTCGTTGGATTTTGTTTAAGCTTGAAAAGGGACATGAGCCTAGAAATCTAGAAGAAGGCGAACACTGGCTTTCTGTGTTAGAGAAGAACAAAAGGGATAAGACAATACCTGAGAAGCGTTTAGAGGGCTTTATAGGGCTTTTAAAAGGGATTCTAGATAAATTATTAGGTAAAGAGAAGAAATTCTCTCAAGAAGGCTTAAAAGGGCTGTCAGAGCAATCAAAAGCGCCGAAGAAAAAATCTAAGAGTCGAGGACATACGAGATAGGATGTGTGCTAGAATAAAAAACGAGCCATGCGGTAACATGACTCGTTTACAAGGGTATTTCAGCAAAAATACCAAAAAATATTCATCTGGTTATAGACTATCATAATTTGACTGATAATCAAATAGCAAAAAATAGGTGTTTTTGTTGATTCCCCTAAACTAGAGGAGGAATTAACTTAGTTATGACAAAAAAAATTATTGATTTTGGACAAGCTGAACAAAAAGCAAAACAACGAGATTTAGAGATTGAAAGACAACAATTTACTGAAGAACATAATGGTGTAGATCAGAATGAAGTAGATGAAGCACTTAAGATTTTAAGCAAGGCTACTGGAGGTAAAGAAATTTACATAGGGACTAAACGCTCACCACAATCGAAAGTGAGGTTTGCTCAATTTATGCAAGAAAACATGAAGTTTTTAAGTAAACAAGAATATTTAACTTTGAGTGAAAAAGGATTTCTGATAGATATCACTCCCTATATTTCTTTCCAAAGTAACTCTATTGTTTTTGATATAAAAGAAAAAAATCCTGTTCCAATGAATATTTCAGAAATTGCTAATGAATTAAATAGAGCAAGGCAAAAAATAAGTACTTTAGTTACTGAACTAGTGAAAAAAGGTGTTTTATTTAAAGGTGAAAGTGGTATAGAGGGGAATAATGCAAAAGCATCTTGCTTGTTTGTTAACCCTCATATTATCTTTGCTGGTGATAAAGATAATGTGCCAGAACATTTACAAATAATGTTTTTTAAAGCAATGAAAATGAAAGTATTAAAAGATTTACCCAATAAATTATTTTAAAAATTGGAGCCATATTTGGCTCTTTTTTTTATTTCGTGTGTCACCATTTGGTGACACAAGTGTCACCAAATGGTGACACACGAAAAATCTCGAAACCCTTGATATATATGGTTTTTTTATACTTTTTAAAGTCTCTCTCTTCTCACTCTATATATAAGGGCTAAAAGTTCCGCAAGGAACAGGTAGTATTTTTGAGTAAAAAACGACTCAAAAATCTCCACCTTTTTCGCTCCGCTTTATCCTTGCAAAACTTTTTTTGGCGAGGATAGACTTGTTGCCAAGCCGAACAGACCAAAAACGGGAAATTGAGCTGTTCGACTTGGAATTAGCATTATACTCGCCAAACCGCTAAAGCTATCGTTCAAAGCAATAACCTTACTCCATATTTAGTCACGTTAAGTTCTAAGGGGCTAGCCCCTCGCTACGCTTCACCCCAGCCAACCACCAACCCAAAAACAAGGGGAAACCAAAAAAGATTAGATAGAGTCGTGTGTATCGTTTTCGATACACACGACCAAACGGAAACAGAGACATGTTCGATTTATCCCCTCAACTTGTTGGGGGGATAAATCAGGACATGTCGGAAAAATCCCGCGGATTTTTCCGAGCCGGCGCTAAGAAAGGGAGGGTGAATATTCACCCTCCCTTTCTTAGCGCTCTTTAGTTCTTACTTCTTCTTGTCGCCCTGAATCTTCTTTGCCGTCTCCTTCGAGACCTTAATCCGCATGTTGCTACCAACGTCGGTCGGCTCGGGCTTTCCGTCCTTCTTACCCATTGTGTTTTCCTTTCGGTCTTTGTCTTCGGGGACTTTCCCTCGCTGACAAAACAACTCTACACGATGGGTGCAGCCGTCACCAGTCGAAACAGTGTGATGTATCTCATACTCAAGGTGCGGCGGGGTGGCTCGGGCTGATTGGTCGAAGCCGACATGTTCGATTTATCCCCCCGACGGAGTTGGGGGGATAAATCAGGACATGTCGGAAAAATCG
>NZ_CP012107.1 GCF_001182785.1 Bacillus thuringiensis
GGACAAGCATACCGAAGTGTAAAATAACCAGTAATATCAAGGGTTTATCGAACTTTTTATACTTATCAAATTTGATAAGTTTACTTATCAAATTTGATAAGTATAAAAATGTAAAAAAAGACATCTAATTGATGTCTTTTAAAAAAATTTAATAGGTAAATCTTTTTAATGGTTTAGCTCTCATAATTTTTATAAATTGTATCTTTAATCCTTCTTCAATATTATCCCGATCTCCAGCATATAAAATATGAGGATTGATAAATAATGCATAAGACTTTACATTGCTATTTTCTACAATACTTTCAGAACGAGCAATAATCCCTTTTGTATATAATGCCTTTACAACCCTACTCACTTTAGTCTCGCTTGTCTCTAAAGACTTCGATAATTCTCTTTGTGTAAGCGGTAATGGTTGTTTCTTTTTGGGATTATCTACAATTGCATTAGATCCAAAACCTATAAAAGGAATCAAACTCATTAAAAATACAATTTCTTCATTTTTTAAATAAGATATACTTTGTAAATAGCTCCAATTGTCTTGAATAATTTGAACAAATTTGGCTTTGTTTTTTACTTTACGCTCTGGAACTAATTTCATTCCTCTTAAATTAGCTTTTGATTGAAGTTCATTTGCTAAATACATCTCTTCTTCAGACAAAATCTTTGAATTCTCGATATCTCTCAATCTTGCATTTCTTTTCAGCTTGTTCTAAATTGACGAGCTTTGACATAATCTTTCTCCTCTTTCCTAAGATTTTCAACTAGAGAAGAGGAACATTTTATGCTATTATTTTTATAGAATTTAAAAACAAAAACACAATTAAAAATCCCCTCCTATAATTGTTGGTTTGGTCACTTTCAATTTAACACGTGGGGATTTTTTCTTGTAAATATAAAAAAACCTTAAGTAAAAAACTTAAGGTTTTTTATTCATCAAAAATAGTCTCTGAAGGTGCTTCAACAACATTTTCACTTTTTTATCTTCTGATTCATTTAAAACAGAAGTTAGGATGTTTAAAATTATATGGAATATCCTATAAGCCGCAAATACAAAATATGTAGAAGACCAACATATAAAGATAATAAAAACTCAGAACCATCACCTTTATATTTATCAAACATATGCAAAACCAAACAATAAATAGCTAACATTAAACCGATTATTATAGCTTCTTTAATATACCAAGACAAAGTTTCATTAGCACGTGCACTCTTAAGCCTTTTCATAACATTACTAAAATATCAAAATAGAAACCATTGTAGCTAAAAATCCAATGATTATTGCACTTATAGTAACTGTTGCACCTAATATCGGTACAAAATTATTAATAGAAGCTAAATCTATCTTAAATTGAAAAACAACAACAGTTGCAATAGTTCCAAGTAAAAAAGGATACAAGTACTCTATTTTCCCTCATCATAATATAGAGTCATCCCCCTTAAATTTATATTAAAGTCTATAAAACCTTTATACAAAGGACCTATACAAAAAATTCCTTTATATCATTCAATCTCAAATTATAATATTCCTTCATTTTCTTTATAATTACTTTATGGTGAATAGTTTTAAGATTAATCATTTCTTCCAATTTTTCTTCACTAACTTCTCCCTTTTCTATTTTTTCTTTATGTTCTTCCTTTAAAATCTGCATTAATCTCATTTTAACTTCTTCTTCAGTAAAACTAATATATTCAGACATTTTATCACTGATCAAATCAAACTTTTCTACAAGAGAATTTTCATCTTTTTTCTTTCTAACTTCAGCTTTCGTAACAACAGGATCTGCAACCAATTTTTTTAAAGTATTATACAAAGGTAATCTACTTAATTTAGAAGAACCTTTTTTATTTAAACTTATACTTAAATTTATATTTACAGATTCATTTATTGATGAAACATCACCTGTGATAGAACCTAAAGCTCTCTTTGTCTCATTATTAGCTTTTCTTATATTAGCTATAGATATATCTAAACCTCTAATTAAATCTTCCTCTTTAATCTTATCTAATGCATTAGGATAAATAAGAGGTTTAAAAAATATAGTCATTCCTGGAGAATTACAAATATCATTAAAATAATTTGATAAACTACTAGGAGAAAGACTATTAATATTTCTTCGAATCATAATTACAGAAGTTTCAGGATCATATAATACTGAAACTTCTTCACCTAATCCCTCTTGATCAGATAAATCCATAAAAGTATAAGTACCATCATCATGAGTTTTTACAGGATAATTATCTTTTCTTATCCTAATTAAATGCATTTCCCATCTTTCATCACTATTTAAAGCAATCTCCTGTATCCTAGCTACATCTCCAGAAACTTTATAAATTCGACGCTTAGCAGGGATTTTTTGAATAGCAGTAAAAAGTTTAGTTAAATTACATTCTTTTTCCACCATAACATTTTTCTTTTCATCAAACACATGAGCATAAACCTTAAAATAATCAAACTTTATCTTCCTAGATCTTGATGCCATTTCCCATTACCCCCCAATAAAATATAAAAACTTTTTAATCAAAATATAAGCAATATATGCAAATAAAACAAATATAATTAGAAAAAAGTTACATTTATTTTATTTACGTATCTAAATTTTGTAACGAATGTAAACTTTTCAATATTAGTTTACATTCATTTTCCCTTAATCATTGACTTATCACCAATTCTCCTGATATCCTCAATTTATACAACGAAAGTATACATTCAAAACACTATAAACAAAGAGGTCAAAAATCCATGAATAAAAAACCACATCTTATTGATGTCCAACCCATTAGAAGTAAAGAACAGATCGAAGATATGAAATGGAGTCTTAAACGTCATTGTTCCGAACGAGACTATATTCTCTTCCTTATTGGCATCCATACTGGATTACGTGTTAGCGATCTACTCCAAATTGAAACACAAACCATAATAAATTTAAAACGTAAAAAGAGAAAAGAATTCAAGATCAAAGAGGGAAAAACGAAGAAAGAACGCATGATTAACCTTACTTCTATTTTTGATGAAGTATACTCTTATGGCCAAACACTAGAAAGTACCTGGTTATTTCCTTCTCGAAAAGGAGATCAACCCATTAGTAAAATCCAGGCTTATCGACAATTGCAAAAAGCCGGAGACTTCGCGGGTATAGAATCTATCGGGACTCATACCATGCGTAAAACCTTCGGCTATTGGTTCTATAAACAAACAAAAGATGTGGCCATGTTACAAGAAATTCTAAATCACAGCACACCACAAATCACTCTTAAATATATTGGAATTAATAAAGAAGAAAAAGACAATATTTTAGATACATTTTTTATATAAAAAATGTATCTAAGCAAAATTCATTGGTACACTTGAAAACATATCTTCATTAGATGCTCTCATTACACCTTTTAATTTTACTGGTAATCCATTTGTAGTTTTAACATTTATTTTTAATGGAAAACTAGGTGTTGTACTTCTAGCAACACCTACAAATATTGCATTAGTAACTAAACCATTATCCATAGTCAAACCACTATTAAAACCACTATTAAACATACTCTCATTAAGACATGTGAAATTTATTTCATCTTCACTATTATCTAAAAGTATTAAATATCTAGATATTGGTTCGGCATAAGATTCAGCTCTAAATTCGACAGTAATATCAGCCTCATTTGTTTTAGAAATATAAGCACGTACATTTTCATATTTTTGTAATCCAGGAACATATGTATTTCTACCATGAACTACATCTATCATTTGTCTAGTAGCAAACTCTAATCCTTTACCATAAACATCAATATACAAATTTTGCAAAAGGATTACAGGCATAATACAATCATCTAATTTAATTGGTATAAACTTTATTTCATCATTATTACTAGTTCTCATCAACATATTTTGCCACTCTAATTGTACCATTTTACTTTCTAAACTATTTTTAGAAACAAAGAAAAAGAAAAACTTACATTTAGTAAGTCCTTCTGACATTTTGTCAATAATCCCATCTCCAGGTTGAATAGACCAACTATCATAGAATATATTTTCTGTACCAAATGTATTAGCAAATACTTGAGCTATTGGTTCAATAATTTGTTTGTCTTTATAAGTGTGACTAAAAAAAATCATATCATTATCAACTACTTTCACTGGTTTTACTCAATTATACAAAATATCTGAAATAAATAAAAAATAACGTACTTATATCAAGAGAATACCTATAGACTGATCTATAATGCATTCCCTTAGTATTTGTATCCTATATTTCTATTCTTTTTTTCAACATTATTACTTAATTAAAAGTAATAAAAAACTCATTTCTTTTTTTACTTCATACTCATCGATTACTTTAATTACAAGCTTATTAATATCCTCATTCCCAAATTGATCTAGATAATAAGAATTGTTCAAAGAAAACTTAATTCCATTCAACATATCAATAAGATCAATAATTCTTTGCTCCCTTAACTGCAATATATCCCCAATACAATAATGACAAATCAATATCCAAAACAAAAAAACAAAAATCAAAATAATAAATGCTAATCCAAAATAAGCTGTGGCTTGTCCAAACTTAAAATTATTCTTTTGATATACCCAATTATTAAAAGCTGTCCAAAGAGGTACAAATACAGCTATCAGTATGGCACTATAAGACATTACAATCGTTGAAAATTTCCTTTTATTTTTTCGCTCAAGATGCTTTTCAAATCTTTCTATACAAAAGTCTAATGCCTCAATATTTTTAGTTTTATACTTATTAGGTTTATGTAAAATCTTTTTATTTATTAAAAACTTCTTTAATAATAAATATTTAAAGGTATACCATTCTTTACTTCCAAATTTAATTTTATGCTCTTTTAAAATACAACTTCGAATATAATTACGAATGAATAATAAAGAAGTAATAAATAACTCTGTTTCAAATAAAACTATAAACATTCCCATAAAATCTAAGGTCTTTTTAAAAAGAATACATATTGTTATAAAAGATAATATTACACACATTTGTATTATAAAAAACCAAATTACTCTTCTTTTCACAGAATTAAACATAAAAAAAATATTCATTCCTCTATTACAAAAATCTAATAATTCTTTTTCAAACACACTAACAACTCCATTTAATTTTAATATTAAAATTAATTAATTTATAAATCGCAAATTATCCTAAACTTTTTCTCTCCACTAAAAACTTGATATTCTTCTATTCTCCTTTAAATAAACTTATTTCTAAGATTATCACATAAAAAAGGTCTGCAACACATCGTTGCATGCCTTTTTTATAACACTACGATGCGTTTCTTACTATTTAACATTAAAATAATTAAAGTAATTAAAGGAGGTACATATATGGACATTGGAAAAAAAATAAAACATTTAAGATTAATAAATAATATGACACAAGAAGATGTAGCCAGCCAATTATTTATTTCAAGACAAGTTATATCTAAATGGGAACTAGGAAAAAGTCTTCCTGATCTAACCAATTTATTAGCCTTAAGCAATCTATTTAATGTTTCAATTGATTCTTTATTAAAGGAGGATTCAAATTTGCAAAATCAGATAATAAAACAAAGCAATTATAAAAGATATTTATTAATAGCCGCTCTCTACATATATTCTTTAATTACTATTGTTGTTATATTTTATTGTCTCATTGCCTTTTTACTTATACCAAAAGACATAAAAACATCAGATCTAAAGGTTATTAATTCCCACTTTTATCAAGAAAGCGATAAAAAAGAAATTTTATATATTTATAGTAAATTAACACCGTTTTTTTCCAATTATTCAGGAGATTATAGCATTCAAACAAAAGAACAAGAAATAAACATTCATGCTAATCGAAATTCAATTCCTTTTAAAAATAAAGATGTCTTATTTTCAATTGAAAAAGACATACCCCATGGAATAGATTGGGAAGAAAAAGATGTTTACATTGTAGATGAGAACAATAAAAAAATACTTATATATAACCATAAAAATAAACAACTGTATTACCAACTAAAAAATTAAAAAGTAGGCGATCAAAATTAAAAACATTTACAAATATTTTTTTATACTAACTACGCTTATTCTTAATATAATTAGTTCTCTACTCATTATGAATACTGGATTTACGCCAGGGAATATGCTATTTGCTATTACATTTTTATTTTTCACCATGCTATTCCAATCAACTACAATGCTATTTATTGTATATATGATTAAAAATGATACATCTAAAAAGATAAAAATAATATTATATGTTTTTTTAACACTCGATATATTTATCTTTTTATCCTTGCTATACATGGCATATATAGTAACAACATCATTAAAATATTATTAACATCTTTATAGCAAGGGAATGCTTGTAAACTGATCTATACTGCATTCCCTTATTGTATGTATGCTATATTCTTATTCGCCTTTTTCTAACAGTAGAACCACGAATCTTGGCGAAGACATTTGTTTTTGCCCTGTCCTGGGGTCCGTCCTCGCTTTTTATTCCACGGTTCCCTTGACCACGAGCCTCCGAACCCTCAAACTCCCAAAGCTAACCCCAGCGGGCAAAAACCGCCCTTCTGGGGCCACCCCTGGCGAGTTTGCATGAGGGTTCCCCTCATCGTCAAGGAACTTTCGCGGCATAAACGCCAGGACTCAGATTATAAATCTCAAAATAATTATTTTCCAAATAACCTCGCAAAAAAACCTTTGGATTCCGTAGATGCTGTTAATGATTTTGTTTCTTGTACTTCACGAATTGTTTCAAGTAACTTCTGATCCCGTTTCTCTAACTTATTATCAATATAGTCTTGTTGTTTTTGTAATTGTTCAATTAACAACTTATTAAATTCTTCTTGTTTCTCACTATATTCTCTAAGTTTACTAACTTCATTTTTTAATGCTTTTAATTCTTCAGCTAAAATCTCTCCAGCTTCTTTACTAGGAACAGGCTTTATACTCTCTCCACCTGTAGCAAAGTAATGTTCAATTTGTTTTATTGAATAATTCTGTTCTCGATGTAATTGCTTAACTATCTTCATTTGCTCAAGAGCTTTTTCATCAAAAATATTGTAACCTGACTCATTTTTCTCTAAAGGAATATATGTCTTTAATTCTTTCATCCAATTCCTTATAACATTTGGTGATTCATCTAAATATAATGCAACTTCTTTAACAGTCATCGCTATATAACCTGGGTTTTCTCCACCTAGGTATTCACTTTTATCCATCTTTTTACCCACCTTTAAAACCTAGATAAAAACCTAAATATTTTTAATATCAAGGGTTATTTCCAAAAAAATCAATCTTAAAACCTAAGTATTAAACCTAGGTTTTTACTAATTCATTCTACTAAGGTTTATATCCTTCTGTCATATGAAAATAACGGAATTTTTCATAGCTCCAATTCATACTTCATTTAGCAAAGATCTTAGCCGCGCCACAAAAAGTTTTCTAATAACCTTGCAATAAGCCAAAACTAAAATCATTCTTTTATTTTTTAACATAGTAAATTTCGGCTAAAAGATAAGTCATTTTATAAAATTGGAAATTCCGAATCAAAAAAGAGAGAAGAGCATAAGGGGTTTTTGGGCCCAACTAGGGGTTGGGACTAGGCAGAGCCTAGCTTAAACGTGGGTACACGAAAATTCCCAGGATGTCCACTCACTGACGACACAAAACCCACCAAATGTCCCCATTGTGTCCCTAGATGTAGACTCAGTGAGTACACAAAGTCCCTTTGATGTCTCCATATGAGTACTCACTAACGACATGATATTTTTAATAAATTGCAATCAAACATTACTTTAAAATACTAAAAGAAAACAATAGGCATTAAATAAATATAGATCCTTAATCTAGAAATAAATAACAACAAAATACAAAATGCTATTCAGACGCTTCAGAATCCTTTTTAAAGAATATAAATCTAAAACAATACTATTTGTCGTAAAAACGAAAATAAACGCTTAAAAAAGAAAACAAACAGGTTTAAAAGAAGGTTTTCCTTTGCTTTTGGGGTTGAGGTTGGTTCGTCGTGTGGGGACGAGCCCCCACGTATTACGTATCTATCAATATGGTAAGTGAAATTATTAGACGAAGGCACTAGCGGTTCGGCTCGTATAATAGTAAATTCAAGCCGATGATCATAATAGTTGCTTTTGGATGTATCGGCTTGGTGATATCCAAACTCGAGCCGAAAAAAGTTCCGCAAGGATGTAGCAAAGCGAAAAGGGTGGAGATTTTCTGTAGCAAAGCGAAAGAAAATACGACCCGTTCCTTGCGGAACTTTTAGCCCTTTATATAGAGAGTGAGAAG
>NZ_CP012108.1 GCF_001182785.1 Bacillus thuringiensis
AAAGTTCCGAAAGGAACAGGTAGTATTTTTGAGAACAACGCTCAAAAATCTCCACCTTCATCATAAAAAAAAGTCGGTTCGTTTATCCTCACCTAAAGACTATCGTCTTTTCTTTTTTTATGATGTCCTTGCGGAACTTTTTTCGGCTCGTGTGTGTTTGTCGCCAAGCCGACAGACAAAAAGCAAAACAATGCCTATCGACTTGGACAAGCAAGTATACGAGCCGAACCGCTTAGATCATTCGCCCTAAAATAGTTCTTACTCGAAATTTGATACGGAATACGTGGGGTTTCGCCCCCACACGACGAGCCAGCACTCTAGCCAAAAAGCAAAGGAAGATCAAAAGATAAGAATAAAATCATAAAAAAGAGAAAACCGGACTTGAATATGTTATTCATGGCCGGTTAACATAACGTCCTATTATCGGTAGCAACTATTTGGAT
This sequence comes from Bacillus thuringiensis, assembly GCF_001182785.1. Lineage (NCBI taxonomy): Bacteria > Bacillati > Bacillota > Bacilli > Caryophanales > Bacillaceae > Bacillus > Bacillus thuringiensis. The sequence continues at coordinate 444 of NZ_CP012108.1, forward strand.
AGAATCCTTGTATTTACAAGGTTTCTTGTTTCTATGTTTATCTATTTCTTATACAGGATTTTATACATCGTTGATAGAAAGAGGATTCTGGGAATCCTCTTTCTTCTTCTTTTTCATGAAATCTTGTATATGGGGTTTCTTGCTCCTCCTTTCCAAAAAATATACTTGTACAAAGTAAATAGTATCTTATACGCTTTAAAAAGGCTGAAATTAGATTAGAAGAATCTTCTTAAGGTTTCTCATCTTCGAGAATATTAAAGTCCTTTAAAAAGAAAAATGAGGCGTTACAAAGGAAAAGTCATATACTAAAAGTAAATCGTATGAATTTACCTGTAATTGTAAAATGGTAAGAAATTTTTAGATACTCATAAAAACTGGCGCAGAATATCTATTCTGCGCCAGCCTTTGTTTAATTTTTTATAGAAATCAATTCTACGCTTTTTATGTTAAAAGTACCTTCCGTTTCTCTAATATCAATGCGGATTTGCTTTGTATGTGGCGTTATATGCATTGTTTTTGTGACATATCCTATGGTTTCATCCTACAGTTTAATTGGTAAAAAGTGTATTTACTGTTTGTTGGATTTTTTCTAATTTTTGTGTTTCTAAGTTTTCTTCTAATGTGTTAGTGATTGGGATGAATTCGAATTTATCTATAAGTATTGTATTATCAGCAAAATCGTTTGAGTTTAAAAACATGGTAAAATTGGAGGATAAGTTTACTGTTGCTACTTGTTGAGGGTCTTCGGTTTGAAAATATATATATTGAAAATCATCATATTTAGGATTTATTATATTTTTTATGGAACCTATACCTAGTGCTCGGAGACTATAATTTGTTACGCCTGCTATATTTAATGTTAGGTTAATTGAACGATTAGGAGAATATGCAACACATCGCATACGAATTTGGTATCTTGCCGCAGTTGGGACATAACACATAATTTGCATACTACTCCTAAGAGAAACTAAATCACCTCCTGTATGACCAGGACCTGATATAACAGAAGATGATGGATCTAAAGACTTAGCTTTTACAGCAGGGATTTGTGTAGTTATTGTATTAGAAATTGTATTGTTGAAATTAACACTTGTATGTGTCCAAGCGAATGATAATTCTCTTTCAGCTGGTAATGATAGGTTGCCTCGAGGACTAATTTTTATATAAGATAAGATATGAGTATACTTAGTACCAAGACCATAAGGAGGAATTTTACCTGCTGGGAATTCTGTGAATATAAAATAATCTATGCCTAAATTTTCAGGTGTATATCCAGAATTGTACCTACGTGGATTTCCATCTATTGTATCAAAATCTATAGCAGTTATATGATAATACTCATACCGACGTTTGACTGCTATACTACGAACAGCGGTATTCGAAATATCAAATGGAGGAGGGTTATCTGTATTTGGCTCCGATAAATTTTCTGGTTTATAAATTGGACTAAGGCGGACAGTACTATCATTTGTATAGCTAAAATGGTTTTGAACAGCATGTAATCCTGGTAAAATATTTTTAGCTGTAAATAGAGTAAATTTATTTAGGCGAGAGAATAAATGTGGAGATCTTGTTAATTCCTGTTCTCTTTGAGCAATAGGTATTGGGCTACCAGTTTCATATCTTCTCATGACAGCATCAGTATAAATTTCTCTAGTAAGTTCTGAGTGAGTACCTGTTGGATATTTTTCTGGGTCATAATTTGGAAAAATGGCAATATGATCTAATACAGTAAAAGTCATTTCTCTACGATACGCATTATATATGTCCCAATTTATATTACTTGAATTTTTAAGCTGATTTAAGCCATCTTGATATTTTTCTGAACAATGATTAATATATTCTGCAATTCTACATTTTAATATGCATTTATAATATTTAGAAGATACCTTATTATTACTTTCTGTTGAGCAATTCGTTAAGCAAGTATTAAGATCGCTAATATAATCTTGAGGATATATACTTTGTATTGATAAGTTAGATGAAGGTGCCCATTTGTCATAATTATCTGCGGCTTGTCGTAATAAATTTAAGTGCCAATTAGCTATTTGTGTATAACCAGGAAGTAATATTATAGCATAGTCTTTTTTTAATTCTTGTAATGTTCCTATAACAAGAGTATCTAAAGTAAGGAATTTGTTTTTCACTGCATCAGCATTTTGTGAAGTGGGATTTGCTTTCCATATATCAAAATATCTTTGATAGTCTTCAAATTGAGTTTTTAAGGCATCCACTTTATTATATAGTAGATTAACGATAGCTTCATCTACTGGTAAACCAAAAGGTCGATATCCAATTTTTACAAAAGCTTTCCATACTGTTTTAGGATCTTCACCCGGTTTCCAAAAAATTGGAAGTAATGTTCCGAAAGATATAATAAGGGCAGGACCTAGAGGGGAAGTAAAAGCTGATAACATAGTGCCCGCTACAATAATACCTGCACTAACTGCGGCAATTGTATCAGCACTCTCAAATGTTTCAAAACCCTCATCATACTGTTGATTCTGTTGACATATATTGAGCCAATCTTTGTAATTTGTATTATTTGTATAAGGGTATCTAGAATGATTACTGTTTTTGTTCGAAGGATAAGGTGATGCATGCGAATCAATAATTTCATATTTATTATTATTGTTATTGTGATTCATGAATAGTCCTCCAGTTTTTATTTAAATTTCTATGTTATATATATTTTGATAAAAGATTAACTATTCCTGAAAGGAATAAAAATATGGCTATAGGTTGTTTATAAAAGTTATATAAGAATTTATTTGTGAATATTATTTTATATTTAAAAAGATAGAATTATCAGTTGATTACATTGTAATAAAAATACTTTCGTTTGTTTTTGACAAGATCCTGAGAAAGTATCGGAAAAATTCCTAGCACTTATGTTAGGGATTTTTTATATGTTGATAGGAAAAAGAATCTTTTAGATTTCTTATAAAAGTAGCATAATGTAATTCTGAATAAGAAATCCAATCTCCAGATTCATGAGATCCAACAAATTCATTATACATGGGATGCCAAATAATTAAATAAGTGTGATGATGATACTGTATTTCATCAAATTGTCGTAATGCTACCCCAAATGGGTCTGTTATACCGATAGGTATAGCGCCTTGCATTAAAATTTCTTTGAATTGTTGCAAAAACATCCCTCCTTATAATGTGTCATGTATATATTTTCTAAATGTATAAGGATTCCTGCAAATAAGAAAAAAAGAAAAAATAAGATGTCTGTCAACGGTAAGCGGACCAAAGGGAGCATTAAGGAGTTGACAGACGCACTACACCAAGACCCTCTAGGGTTGTCAAAACGAATACGTTTTGGCCTGCCAACCGGGGAGGGAGCCCCTCAAGGATTGAGGGGTTGGGGAGTTGGATTGATGGGGTCAAGGGGAAGATTTCCCCTTGTGGGGTGTGGGGCAAAGCCCCAGGGATTTTATCACGCTATAGCGTGATTTGGCGAAGCCAACAAGGTCTCGCAGAGCCCACACCAAATTGTGTTTGGTATAGTGGGCTATACCAAAACTTTGGATTCGCTCTTTCGATATGTTATGATAATCTCAAAAGTAGTCCTCTTACTGAAGACAATTGTGAGGGAAAAACATGAATAAATTCGCAATCATTCACATGCAGAAATTTCAAATTTCTGATGTGCAAGGAATTCAAAAACATAATCAGAGACAAGGAAAAAGTAAATCAAATTTAGACATCGATTATTCGAAAAGTGAACAGAATTATGATTTGTTAAATCAACAAAAAATTAGATATGAAAGCACAATTAAACAAGAGATCAGTGAGAGAGTAAAACGAAAGCCTCGAGCAAATTCTGTTGTACTTTCTGAATTTGTAGTAACAGCTTCACCTGATTACATACATTTATTAAGTTTAGAAGAACAGAAACGTTATTTTGAGAGTTCACTAGATTTTATTCAAAAGCGTTATGGCAAACAAAACACGTTGTATGCGATGGTTCATATGGATGAAGCAACACCACATATGCATATTGGTGTCATGCCAATTACAGAAGACAATCGTTTGTCCGCGAAAGATATGTTTACGAGAAAAGAATTGACATCTTTGCAACAGGATTTCCCGATGGAAATGCGGGAAAAAGGCTTTGATGTAGAACGAGGTGAAGGTTCAGAGAAAAAACATTTATCGCCTCAAGCCTTTAAGGAAAAACAAGATTTACAAGTAGAATTGGAACAGCTAGGAAATGTAAAAAAGCATTTAGAAACAAAAGTAGTGGAAACGCATAATCAATTACAAAAAACTACAAACTACATCGAAAAACAGAATGAAAACGTTACAAAAAATTCAGCAACAATTTTTAAATTTAGATAAAAAAATAAAAGAAAAGAAACAAGAATTTGAAACGTTTCGAAACCAAGTTCCGGATAAGCCAGTATCACTGTCTTATTTGCGAGAAGAAACAAAAACAGAAGTAACAACAAAACTGTTTGGAAAACCAGAAATTACAGAGAAGAAAACAGGAAATATCGTGGTTACACGTGAGCAATGGAGAGATATGACAGAAAAAGTAAATGCAACGGTTATTATAAAGAGCGATTATGAACGTTTGCAAAAAACGGATCTTGTAAAAGAAAACAAACAATTACATGAGGCAGTCGATGAATTATGCGATTCACTTCAAGATTCCCAAAAGAGAAATTTAAAGTTACAAGAGGAAAAGAAACAATTAAGTACAGAAATAAGCTCGTTAAAGGCTCATATAAGAGACTTGCAGATTAATATAAAAGTTTTATATCAACAGACGAAAAAAGTCTTTAAAGAGCAATTTAAGGCGTTTAGAGGGCTTATTAAAAATGAGTTGGATATGAAGGGTATAGATAATCAATTTGAACGTGAACATACAAGAGAAATGAAAAGTAAACAGAAAGGATATGACATGGAACGTTAGAAGAGGGTATGTTGAAAAAAAGAGCATAAGGAAACCGAATCCCACTTTGTATAAAAAGTGGTGAAATAGGCTGTGCCTATTGGGTTTCTAAAGATTTCTAGCTGGTATGCTTTTTCTATGATCTGTGGTCGTCTGGTGGTCGTTTATAGCCATTCTGTGGCCTTCCAGTGGCCCTCAGTGGTCATTTAGTGGCTGTTTAAAATGAACAAAAAATTAAAATATGCTACAATAAATATCCATCACAAATAACTTTTTAAAGGTTACATCTAAAAAATCTCTTTGTATATTTATATATAAAGAGATTTTTTACTTTTATGTAATTGAAATTATGTTAAAGTTAATAAGACTACATTTGAGAATGTGGGTTCAAGTTGCTGTTTGACTGAATTGCACAAAAAAACCAATTCCATTACACGGGAATTGGTTTTTTTGTTGTGCACTATCAGATATTGCGTAAGGAGATTAATAGTTTGTATAAATTTAGTATACAATAAAAAGGAATAATATTCAAAAAAGAGTGAATTTTTACATGTTTTCGGAAGTCAAACAAAAAAATGTTAAGATATGGGTTATGATGAGTAGTGAAACACTCTCCTATGTTTCTAGTAATTTTATTTTTTTTGTTGTTGGTGCGGAATCTGTTGATAGATTTTGCACTTTTTTATTTGTTGTTGAATAGGATCAGTGTCATTCAACTAAGTACACATACAAGTACACTTATAAGTGTACTTGTATGTGTACTTAGTTGTTAGATTAGTTATTGAAAGTAAACTTTTGAATATTAGTTTACTTTCAAGGTGTTGATTTTATTGGATTTTAAAAGGTTTTTAGAAAAATAGATATTTCCGTGAAGAAAGTATACATTCAGAAGGCAAGAATAAAAGGATTTTTACGCCCAACCTTTGCTCTCTAGTCTTTGCAATAAGGAGTAGTGTTTTTTAGTGGCAATAATATATATGGGACTAAAGGTTTGAGGCTCTATGTAAGGGATGTCAAGATGAATTAGAATGTTAGAAAGTAAGTTTTATAAAAGATATTTCATGTTATGATAAAGTAATCATATCAAACGAGAAAAACCGCCCAATGTCTTGGCGGACAGGCGGTTTTTCATAATCAGGTTGGAATCAACCATTATATACTACATACATTTTAACATATAAAAGTTGATTCCTTCCACAAAAGGGAGAGAATTATTTTATGACAAAAATTGTAGATTTTGAACAAGCTGAAAAAAAAGCAAAATTAAGAGATAGTAAGATTGATAGTATCTATGATCAGTTACAATCTGGTGGTTATTCAGAAGAAGAGAAATCAATGCTTTTACAGTTATTAAGTAAGGCGACTGGTGGAGAAGAGTATTTTATTGCAAAAAAGAAAAAACCAACAGATCGGGTGAGGTTTGTGCAAATTATTATGGATAATTACAATTACCTGAGTGAAATTAATTATTTAACTACAGCTGAAAAAGCGTTTCTAATGGATTTAATACCTTATGTAGAATTTAAAACGAATATTTTGGTTGAAAGAATAAGTAAAGAAAATGAATTTGATTCTGATAGTGCAACGCCTAGTTATCTTGCTAGAAAGTTAACTAGAACTAGAGGAAAAGTATCAGAATTAATGAATGGTTTAATGAAAAAAGGATTATTAGCAGTTGCAGAGACTGGAACAACCACAGAAGATGGTCGTATTTGTACAAGTCGTACATGGTTTGTAAATCCAAATATTATGTGTTGTTCGCCGAAAGATGGAGTAGATAAAGCAACTCAAAAGATATTTAAAAAATCACTTAAAAACTTTGTAACTGAAGATGGTAAAAAACATAAGTTACCAATTTATTTATTTTAGATGTCATTTTATATTGACATCTTTTTTTTTTTAGTGTTTACCATTTTTTAGGTGTTCCCTTTTGGGTACACAGGTGTTCCCTTTTGGGTACACCCCATATCTTACAAACCCTTGATATTACTGAATTTCTTCACTTTGTTCTTCTCACTCTTATATATAGGGCTA